>JAFAWC010000689.1 GCA_019242135.1 Mycobacteriaceae bacterium
GCGGGTGAACGCCCACGGAATCGCGTCGAGGAACGCCGCCCGCTTGTCCGGGTAGCGGGCGTAGAGCGTGCGCTTGGTGATGCCTGCGGCCTGCGCGATCGCCTCCATGGTGGTTCCGTCATAGCCGTTGTCAAGAAACGTCACCACCGCCGCCTCGCGCAGTCGCTGCCGAAGAGCACGGGATTCGGCCTCCGTCGGTCGGCCTCGTCGTGTCGCCACCGTCTGCGATACCTACTCGGCTGTCTGGCCCCGCGTGACGCCCGCCAGCTTGTCGGCGAATTTGGCCTCCGCGGCTTCCCGCAGTCGCAGCAGATGCTCCGACGGAAACACGTCGGGGGCCGCCTTGTACTCCTTGAGCAGCAACCGCGCCAACGTGACCTTGTGGACTTCCGTAGGTCCGTCGGCGAGCCCGAGGACGAACGATTCCGTGAGATAGCGCACGAACGGCATCTCGTGTGTCGTGCCCAGCGAGCCGTGGATCTGCAGAGCGCGCGCACTCACGTCGTGCAGCACCTTTTGCATCATCGCTTTGACCGCCGAGATGTCGGCACGCACGGCCCGATAGTCGTTGTGCTGGTCGATCTTCCACGCCGTCTGCAACGTCAGCAGCCGGAACGCCTCGATTTCCATCCACGAGTCGGCGACCATCTCTTGCACCAGCTGCTTGTTGGACAGCGTCTCGCCCTGGGTGTAACGCGATACCGCCCGTTCGCACAGCATGTCGAAGATCCGCCGCACCAGGCCGACGGTGCGCATTGCGTGGTGGATCCGGCCGCCTCCGAGGCGGGTCTGGGCGACCACGAACGCGCCGCCCTGCGGGCCGAGCATGTGGTCGGCGGGCACCCGCACGTCCTCATAGCGCACGTAGCCTTCTCGACCTCCCCCGATCGGCTGGTAGCCCAGGCCGACATCACGCAGCACGGTGATGCCCGGAGTCTCGGCGGGCACGACGAACATCGAATGCCGTTCGTAAGGCGGTGCCTGCGGGTCGGTGACCGCCATGACGATCAGAAACGACGCCATCGACGCGAACGACGAAAACCACTTCTCACCGTTGATGATCCACTCGTCGCCGTCCTGGACGGCGGTCGTGGTGAACACCTTGGGATCCGCGCCGCCTTGCGGTTCGGTCATCGAGAAGCAGGACACGATCCGGTTGTCTAGCAGCGGCTCCAGGTAGCGCTCTTTCAGTTCCGGGGTGCCGTAGTGGGCCAGTATTTCGCTGTTGCCCGAATCGGGCGCCTGCGAGCCGAACACAATCGGCGCGCATTCGCAGCGGCCCAGGATCTCGTTGAGCAGGGCGAGTTTCACCTGACCGTAGCCTGGACCGCCCAGATGCGGGCCAAGGTGGGTGGCCCATAGTCCGCGTTGTTTGACGATTTTCTGCAGGGGCGGGATCAGCGCTTGGCGCACCGGGTCGTTGAGGTCGTGTGACTCCGTGACGATCAGGTCGATGGGCTCGCACTCCGAGCGCACGAAATCTTCGACCCAGGCCAGCTGCGCGGCCCACTGCGGGTCCGTCGAGAAGTCCCACGCCATCGCCTTTCCCTTCCTGCAGTTTGCCCCGCACGCACTTTCCCGCGCTCGGGAAGTCTGCGAGCGGTGACCGTGTCACGACGACCATTTCTGCCGGCGGGCAGCGGCTTCCTCGGTGGCGTGGCTGAGCACCTGGTTGCGGTTCTCCAGCTCCAGGGCCGCCGACAGACTCGCCGCGTCGGTGTTGACCTGCACCGCGCGTTTGGTCAGCTGCACACCCAACGGCGCCAATTGCGCGATGCCACGAGCTAATTCGAGGGCACGATCGAGCAGCTGGTCGGGCGCCACCAGCTGGCTGACCAGGCCGCGGCGGTCGGCTTCCTCGGCGGAAACCGTGCGTCCGGTGAGCATCCAGTCCGCGGCGACGCCGGTGCCCACGATGCGGGGCAGGTGGTAGCTCATGCCCATCTCCGCACCCGACAGCCCGAGCAGAATGGCGGCGTTGCCGAACGAAGCGGCGGTGGAGGCGATGCGGATGTCGGCGGCCAGACTCAGCGCCAGTCCGCCGCCCACACACGGCCCGTTGATCGCGGCGATCACCGGCTGCGGCATCGCAACGATTGCCTGCGGCAGCGCGGCCATGGCTTCTTGGAACCGCAGCCGGTCGATGGCGGGATCGCTGGCATCCGGCACCCCGGGCCCGAAATCACGCACGTCGATGCCCGAGCAGAATCCACGCCCGGCGCCCGTCAGGACGACCACGTTGATAGACGCGTCGTTGGCCACCGCGGCGCACGTCCGCCGCAGCTCGCCGACCATCATTTCGTTGATCGCGTTCAGCCGGGCCGCACGGTTCAGCCGTAAGAGCGCGACGCCGGCCTGCGGCACCTCGACGGTGAGGGTCTCGGCCACCCACTAACTATACCTTAGCGTATATTTGTCTCACCGGGGCCGTGGCGCGTCGGTGTCACCCCAGGCGATCGCTCAGCCGCACGAAAGACTCAGCAGATTGGTAGCGATATGCCAGCTGTCCTTTCGACTGACTAACTAACGTTGCTCTCCGGGTCGGATCGAACGCAAGACGACGCAAGACAAGGTGCTGGATATGAACATCAAGCAACTGGTCGCGGGAGGCGCACTCGCCTGTGCTGTTGGCCTCATCCCCATCGGCGTGGGCGCTGGGGTCGCCAGCGCTGCACCATGCTGGCCTGGTGCACAAGGCCAATGTGGGCCGGGTCGGCCCGAGGGCCCGGCGCAGGACTTCCGCGCCGCGCCCGGCGATTGGGGTCGGCAGTGGAACCCCGGCGACAACGGTCGGCAGTGGAACCCCGGCGACAACGACTGGCGCGGCCGGTTCCGCGGCGCCCCGTGGGGTGACGGACTGCCGCCGTGGGGCTGGGGGGCTCCCCCTGCGCCGCTCTGGGGCGGACCGCCGGCGTGGGGTCAGCCGGCTGCGCCGATCAACTACTGGGGCTACAACGAGCAGCCGATATTTGATCCCGGCTACAACCAGTGGGGCTTCTGGTTCTTCGGGATATGGATCCCGCTGCCGTTCTGACGAGAATCGCCAGCGCGAACCCGAGTCAGGACCACGCGGTCACCACCGCGGTGAGCGCGGCCGTGAAGAGTACGGCCACGACGACCAGGTAGATGCCGTAGAACCGGCGCAGCCAGGACTGCAGCAACCTCGACAGTAGCCAGACCGCCAGTCCCACTGTCGAGATTCGCAGTCCGCGCTCCAGCAGCGTCCAGCCGGCGAGCCGCCACAGGTCGATGTGGTGCTGCCCGGCGGCGCGGGCATACACCTTTACCGGTATGCCCGACAACGCCTGGTGCATGATCGCGCTCGGGCCGGCGGCCAGCTGGTAAAAAGCCGTCGCCGCCATCCGCGGCGTGGTCAGAGGCGCGGGCAGCAGCACGCCGCGCGACGTCAGCCACGCGTTCGTCAGCACCCCGAGTACCGAGCCGGCGATCACCGCCCCGGCCCACGGCATCACTTGGCGCGGGACGGCGGCGGCCAGCAGCACCAACGCCATCTCGGCGACGATGAACCAGCTCAGCCCTTCGGCGAAGCCCCACAGAAATGCCAGCAGCAGTCCGTACGGTCCGCTGACGAGGCGGGCGATCGCCGACCCGAGACGTGATCGGCGCTCGCGCACCGGATGTTGGTCGCGCAGCGTGACCACCGCGCGGCGCAACTCCCCCGCGGCGGTGGCGGTCGGGTTGACCGGCTGTCCGATTCGGACCTCCATCGGGCCGGGCGAGAAGCGGCCATGTTTCGCCAGCACGTCGCCGGTGCCGAGCAGCGCAACCGGGACGACGGGCACCGCGCAGTCGCGCGCCAAATGAAGTGCGCCAGAGCGGAATTCGCGCACCGCACCGTCGGTGGTACGTGTCCCCTCGGGGAAGATCACAACGCTGCGACCTTGTGCCACTGCGGGTTTGACCGCGGCGAGTAGCGCGGCGTAGGTGCCGCCGTTGCCGCGCTGCACCGGCAATCCGCCCGCGAGGCTGGTGATCAAGAACCGCCGCACCGGCACGTCGAACCAGTAATCCGACGCCGCGGCGAACACCGGCTGCGCGCGCGGCGGCAGCGCGGCGAGAAGCACCGCCGTGTCGGCGTGCGAGCTGTGGTTGGCCACCAGTACACAGCCGCTGGTTTGGGGCCACCGGCCCGTCACCGTCAGGCCCCCTGACAGCGAACACGCGGTCCGCCACAGGTAGTGCCGCAATGTACAGGCGAACATGCTCATCCGAGGAGGTACGCCAACGGGAGAACGAGCAGGAGCGAATCGATCCGGTCAAGCAGGCCGCCGAAGCCGGGCAGCCATGTGCCGGCGTCCTTGACCTGGGCCTGCCTCTTCACCATCGACTCGAGCAGGTCGCCGAGCACGCCGCCGAACCCGACCGCGACGAGCAGGCCAACCGAGATCGTGCCGAGCAACGTCAGCACGAGGAAGGCGCCGACGACGGCGCCCACCAGCCCGCCGACCGTTTTGTTGGGACTCAGCGGGGACAACGGCCGGCGGGCCCAGCGGAAGCGGCGCAACCCTTTTCCGCCGCACCACGCCGCGACATCGGTGGCGGCGGCCGCGAAGCACACCAGAAACGCTTCCGACCACAGCGTGACGAGGTGAGCCAACGACCAGCAGATCCACACGGACCCGAACGCCGTGAATGCGGTTCGCCTGACACCATGTTCGAGATCACCGCTGAACACCGATGGCAACGCGCACGCCAGCACGATGATCGGCGCGAGACCCAGCAGGGCCGGGCGCAGCCAGGCTGCGAACGGATACCACAGGGCCAGCGCCAGGAGTAAGCCGGTGTCGACTCTGCTCAGTTTGACCAGTCGCGCGTATTCCGTCACCGCGATGACCGCCAATGCAGCAGCCAGCACCGCGGTGCTGCCACGGCCCAGCCAGATCGGGATGCCGACCACCGGTGCGATCAGCACCCATGTCGTCCATTTCCGGATCAACTCCCGCCGGCGCGAGGCAAACACCGCGATCCCCGCGATCACCAGGATCACCACCGTGACCCACATGAAAAAGACCGATCGCGCGTGCAGGTGGATGTGCAACGGCCCCAAGTCGACGTTGAGTGGCAGGCGCCGGTCGAGATGAAGGATTCGCAGGTAATCGTCGATGAGCATCAGCGTCCCGCGACGACGGGCGACGCAGAGGCCGCCGCCAACTCCCGATGTGCGCCGGCCAGCCGGGCCTCAGCGGTCAACAGCGATCCGACAACAATCATTGCGCACGCCCACCCGATCACCGCCGGTGCCGCGGCGGCAACGACGACGGCCAGGCAACGCTCGGTCTTACCGAACG
>JAFAWC010000533.1 GCA_019242135.1 Mycobacteriaceae bacterium
TTCACCGCGCAGCCCGGTTCGCTGCGCCGTCCGAACGGACAGGCGTTCACCAGTCATCTGTCGGGTCAGGACATGGCGACGTTGCTGCGCACCGGCTATGTCCCGGTCGCGTTCGTGATGGGCAACTGCGTATTCCACATCGCCGTGCAGGGGCTCATGCAGACACTGCGGCAGGCCGGGCGCAATGTCGAGATGCCGCAGTGGACGCAGGGCAGCTACGAGTCACGCGAACTGGCGATGTCGCGCATGCAGAGCGAGGCCGAGCGTGACGGCGGAACCGGCATCGTGGGCGTGCACTTCGCGATCTCGAACTACGCGTGGGGCCACCATACGGTCGAGTTCTACGCCGCGGGCACGGCTGTGCGGCGCGGCGGCAAAGCCGACACCATCACCCCGTCGTTCGTTTTGCCAATGTCCGGTTGATGAGCGACTACGACCCCGAGCGAGTCAGCCGGGCCGTGGCAGAGGCGCTCGCCGGCCCCGGGGGAGTGGCGCTGGTGCTCGGGGTGTTCGCCGGCGTCGCAGGAGTGGTCCACATTCCCGCCCAGCGGGGTTTGTTCCGGTCACGACCCGAGCGGATCCAGATCGGCGACTGGCGCTATGAGGTGACCAACGACGGCCGGCTGAGCGCTGCGCACGTGGTGAACGGCATCGTCATCGCCGAGGAGACCCTTGCCGCCGCGGCTGTCGGGCCGCACGTCGCACGTGCGGTCGGGCAGGTCGTCACCCGCTACGGGGCCACCGTCGTCCCCCATGTCGAGGCCGCCGTGGAGGCCCTCAACGCCAGCACCGGGCGGTGACCGCCGAAGACCAGCGACAATGCCGACGGCTCTACAGTGGGTGTAGTGGACGAGGGGCATCGCATCGAGCTGAACCGCCGGACGTTCGTGGGGGCATCGGTCGCGCTGGGCGGGGCGGTCGCGGCGGGAACGGTGATCGCGCGGCACAACGGGCACGGCGACCACGACGAGCACCAGACGTCGGAGATCCATCTGCGAATCAACGGCGAGGAACGCACGTTCACCGTCGACAACCGCACTTCGCTGCTGGACCTGCTGCGAGAACAGGCGGGCCTGCCCGGCACGAAGAAGGGCTGCGACCAGGGCGCCTGCGGCGCGTGCACGGTGCTGGTCGGTGGCCGACGGTTCAACGCGTGTCTGTCGTTGGCGGTGATGCACGACGGTGCCGACATCACCACCATCGAGGGGTTGTCCGACGGCGTACGGCTGCACCCGTTGCAGCAAGCGTTCATCGACGAGGACGCGTTTCAGTGCGGCTACTGCACGGCCGGGCAGATCATGTCCGGTGTCGGCTGTATCACCGAGGGCCACACCGGGTCACCGGCCGAGATCAGTGAATGGATGAGCGGCAACATCTGTCGCTGCGGCGCCTACACGAACATCGTCAATGCGGTCACTGCCGCGGCGAAGGCTCGCTAGGACCCGTGTTCCCGTTCCGCTACACCAGGGCGACCGACGAGCAGTCGGCGTTAGCGGCCGCGGCATCGGGGGCGCGCTACATCGCCGGGGGAACGACGCTCGTCGACCTGATGCGCGAAACCGTGGAACGGCCCGAGGTTGTCGTCGACATCAATGCACTGCCCTACACGTCGATCGAGCTGGGACCGACCAACGTGCGCATCGGCTCACTTGTCCGAATGTCTGATCTCGCCGCTCATCCCGGTGTGCGCCAGCAGGTCCCGCTGATCGCTCAAGCCCTCGAGCTCAGCGCGTCGGCGCAGCTGCGCAACATGGCATCCATCGGCGGCAATCTCATGCAGCGTCCGAGATGCCTTTATTTCCGCGATGTCTCGGCGTCATGCAACCGACGCGACCCCGGCAGCGGATGCGCTGCGATCGGCGGGCGAAATCGCACCCACGCGATTCTGGGCACCAGCGAGCAGTGCATCGCGACCCATCCGTCAGACCTCGCGGTGGCCCTCGTCGCACTCGACGCGGTTATCGTCGTGCGAAACTCCAACGGCGAACGTCGCATTGCGATAACCGACTTCTACCGTCAGCCCGGCACCACGCCGCAGCAGGAACACGTCCTAGGCGCGGGTGATCTCATCGTGGCCGTTGATGTCCCGCTCGGTCCGGAGGCCCGCCGATCGGGCTACCTGAAGGTACGCGACCGGCAGTCCTACGAATTCGCCTTGACGTCGGCGGCGGTGGCACTCGACGTCTCGGCGGGCACCGTCCGCAGCGCCCGAGTCGCCGTCGGCGGGGTGGCCACCGTCCCGTGGCGGCTGCCCGCGGTGGAAACCGCGCTGCGCGGTCAGCCCGCCAGCGCCGACGTGTTCAAGAACGCAGCGGCGATGGCTGCCGATGGCGCTAAACCCCTGTCGGAGAACGGGTTCAAGGTGGAACTGGTCAAACGAACCGTCGAGAGACAACTGGCGACGGTGGCGGCGATGCCATGACGTATCCCCTGTCCACCGCCCAAGTCGTCAGCGGTCAACCCGTCACCCGGGTCGACGGACCGCTGAAGGTCACGGGCAAGGCCACCTATGCGGCCGATAACCAGATCCCCGGCCTTCTCTACGGTGCCCTGGTGTGCAGCACGGTGGCGCGCGGCACCGTGAGCCAGGTGGATAGCGCTGCGGCACTGCGGCATCACGGCGTGCTGCGGGTGCTGAGCGACTTCACCGGAGTCAAACTCCCGTTCGACGCCGGTCGGGTCGCCTTTTTCGGTCAGCCCGTCGCCGTGGTGGTCGCCGCGACACTTGACGCCGCCGTGCACGGCGCCTCGTTGGTAGACCTGCGCTTCTCGAGTCAGTTCCAGCAGACGGATATCGATGCGCCGCAAGCGGTTGCACGGGACGCGCGCAACACCCGCGATTACGCGCGCGGCGACGCCGATGACGCGATGCGATCCGCCGCCGTGGTCAGCGACCTCAGTTACTCGATCGCCCGCAACAACCACAACCCGATGGAGCTGCCCGCCACGATCGCGAAATGGGACGGCGACCGGCTCACCGTGTGGGACAAGGTCCAAAGCATCAGCTCGGCACAGCAGGCATACGCCCAGGCTTTCGGCGTCGCCGAGGACCACGTGCGGGTGATATCCCCGTTTGTCGGAGGGGCGTTCGGCAGCGCCGGACACACCTGGCCGCATCAGCTGCTGGCCGCGTTCGCGGCACGGCAGCTGCGACGACCCGTGAAGCTGGTGCTCACCCGCAAGCAGATGTACAGCGGGATCGGCTACCGGCCGAGCAGCCGCCAGCGAGTGGTCATCGGGGCCGATCCATCGGGAAACATCACCGCGATCAGCCACGACGGGCGCACCGAGACCGCCGTTTACGATCTCTACGAGGACGGCGGCCTCACCACGAGTCCGCGTTTCGTCTACCAGGCGCCCAACATGCGTTCGACCTATCGCGTCGTGCCGCTCGACGTGAACCTGCCAACGTTCATGCGCGGTCCGGGCGCGGTCACGGGCACATTTGCGCTGGAATCGAGCATCGACGACTTGGCGTTCCGCCTGGGCGTGGATCCCATCGAGTTGCGGCTGCGCAACGAACCCGACCGCGACCAGACCACGGGCAGACCGTTTTCGACGCGCCGGCTCACCGAATGCCTCCAGCAGGGCGCGTCGGCTTTCGGGTGGAGTCGGCGAAACGCAGTCCCGCGCGCGACCCGCGACGCTGATCAGCTTGTCGGAATCGGCGTGGCGGCGGCGGCCTATCACACGACGCGCAGCCAATGCGCGGCGCTGGCGCGTGTGCATGCCGACGGCACCGCCGAGGTGCAAAGCGGAACCAGCGACATGGGACCCGGAACGTACACGTCGGTGACGCAGGTCGCCGCCGACGCACTGGGCCTGCCGATCAGCCGGGTCAAATTCACGCTGGGCGACAGCGCCTACCCCGCGGCGCCGTCGCACTCGGGCTCGCGGACCATGGCCAGCGTCGGGTCGGCGGTGTTCACCGTCGCGGGCATGTTGCGCGACAGATTCGTCCGCACAGCGGTGGTCGACCCGGGTTCCCCACTCAACGGGTTGCGGCCAGAGGATGTCGGCGTCACCGACGGCCGGATGTTCGCGATCAGCCGCCCGGATCAGGGCGAGGCCTATCAGGACCTGTTGCGGCGTCGCGGCTGGGCGAGCCTGGATACCGAACAGACCTGGACGCCGGGAGACGCCGACAAGCAGTACTCGATGTACGCCTACGGCGCGGTTTTCGCCGAGGTTGCGGTGGACGAATCGCTCGGCACCGTCCGGATCCGCCGCGTGTACGGCTGCTACGACGCCGGCCGGGTGATCAATCCGAAGCTGGCGCACAGCCAGGCCATCGGAGGCATGGTCGGTGGTATCGGGATGGCGCTGTTGGAGGGCACCTACCTGGACTACCGCGACGGGCGGGTGGTCAACGCGAACATGTCCGACTATCTGGTCCCGGTGAACGCCGACGTTCCGTCGCTCGACGCGACGTTCTTGCCCGGGGAGGACACGATCGTTGACCCGATCGGCGTCAAAGGCCTCGGTGAATTGGTGATTGTCGGTGTGCCCGCCGCGATCGCGAACGCGGTGTTCAACGCCACCGGCAGACGGGTCACCGACCTGCCCATCACGCTGGAGAAGCTGCTGTGATGCTCGACTAGGCTGCTACACCGTGGCCCAGAGCGCGCCGCTGCGGGTGCAGCTGATCGCCAAAACCGAGTTCGTCGCACCGCCCGACGTCGCCTGGAGCACAGACGCGGACGGCGGCCAAGCGCTCACCGAGTTCGCGGGCCGGGCGTGCTACCAAAGCTGGTCGAAGCCCAACCCGAAGACCGCGACCAATGCGGCCTACCTGCGCCACATCATCGACGTCGGCCATTTCTCGGTGCTCGAGCACGCGACCGTTTCCTTCTACATCACCGGGCTCTCCCGCTCCTGTACGCATGAACTGATCCGGCACCGGCACTTCTCGTACTCGCAGCTCTCGCAACGGTTCGTCCCGGAACGCGACTCCCAGGTGGTGCTGCCCCCGGGCATCGAAGAGGTCCCCGAGCTGCAAGAGCTGGTCCTCGCGGCGGCCGACGCCAGCCGAGAGGCCTACACCACCCTGCTGAAGAAACTGGAAGCCAAGTTCGGCGACGAACCCAACGCCGTGCTGCGCCGCAAGCAGGCACGCCAGGCGGCCCGCGCGGTGTTGCCCAACGCCACGGAGACCCGCATCGTCGTCACCGGCAACTACCGCGCATGGCGGCATTTCATCGCGATGCGGGCCAGTGAGCATGCCGACGTCGAGATCCGGCGGCTGGCCATCGCGTGCCTGCGCCAGCTGGCCGATCTGGCCCCGGCGGTGTTCGCGGACTTCGAGATCACCACGCTGCTCGACGGCACCGAGGTGGCGACGTCCCCGCTTGCCACCGAAGCCTGAGGCGAGCGGCACGGAGGACTCAGGCCCGCCGGGTAACCTTGGAGGCCGTGAACACCAGCGGAATGGACGTCGGAGCGCGGCTGGGCACCGTACTGACCGCGATGGTGACGCCGTTCACCGCCGACGGCGCCGTGGATCTGGGCGCCGCCGCGCAGCTGGCGACGCACCTGATCGACTCCGGGTGCGACGGGCTTGTGGTGTCCGGCACCACCGGTGAGGCGCCGACCACCTCCGACGAGGAGAAGCTGGCGCTGTTGGGCGCCGTGCTCGAAGCGGTCGGCGACCGGGCGCGGGTGATCGCCGGGGCGGGCACCTATAACACCGCACACAGCGTGCGGCTGGCCAGGGCATGCGAAGCCGAAGGCGCGCACGGCCTTCTGGTTGTGACGCCCTACTACTCGCGGCCACCGCAGGCCGGGCTGCTTGCTCACTTCAGCGCGGTCGCCGACGCGGTGGCGCTGCCCGTGCTGCTGTACGACATTCCGCCGCGCTCGGTCGTGCCGATCGAGTTCGACACGATCAGGGCGCTGGCCTCGCACCCGAACATCGTCGGTGTCAAGGACGCCAAGGGCGATCTGCACGGCGCCGCGGATGTCATTGCGTCAACGGGACTCGCGTATTACTCGGGCGACGACCCCCTGAATTTGCCCTGGCTGGCCATGGGTGCCACAGGGTTCATCAGCGTGATATCGCATCTGGCCGCGGGACAGTTGCGAGACATGTTGTCGGCCTTCGAGTCCGGCGACATCGCGACTGCCCGCAAGATCAACGTGTCGCTGAGTCCGCTGTGCGCGGCGATGAAGCGCCTGGGCGGCGTGACGATGGTGAAGTCAGGTCTGCGGCTGCAAGGCATCGACGTCGGTGATCCACGGCTTCCGCAGGTGCCGGCGGCGGCAGAACAGGTCGACGCGCTGGCAGCCGACATGCGGGCCGCCGCGGTGCTGCATTGATTGCAACCTCGTCCGCCGGGCGGCTCCGGTGATATCCGACCTCAGGCCGCCGGGTGCCCTGGTGCCCGGCGCCCTTCGCGTGACCGCGCTCGGCGGGGTCAGCGAAATCGGTCGCAACATGACCGTTTTCGAGCACCTCGGTCGGTTGCTCATCGTGGACTGCGGAGTGCTGTTCCCCGGGCATGACGAGCCCGCGGTGGATCTCATCCTGCCCGACCTGCGCCACATCGAGAACCGGCTCGACGACGTGGAGGCCCTGCTGCTCACCCATGCCCACGAAGATCACATCGGGGCGATTCCGTATCTGCTGAGGTTGCGTCCGGACATTCCTGTCGTCGGTTCGAAGTTCACGCTGGCGCTGGTGGCCGAGAAATGCCGCGAGCACAGGATCAAACCGGCGTTCACCGAAGTAGCTGAGGGCAGCCGCACCACCCACGGCGCGTTCGAGTGCGAGTTCTTCGCCGTCAACCACTCCATACCGGATGCGCTTGCCATCGCGATCCGTACCGGCGCGGGCACCGTCTTGCACACCGGCGACATCAAGTTCGATCAACTGCCGCTGGACCGTCGTCCCACTGACCTGCCCGGGATGTCGCGGCTGGGTGACAGCGGTGTCGACTTGCTGCTGGTCGACTCGACCAATGCCGAACTGCCGGGAGTGGGGCCGTCAGAAAGCGAGATCGGCCCGGCGCTGCACCGGCTGATCCGCTCCGCCGACGGTCGAGTGATCGTCGCGTGCTTTGCGTCGAATGTCGCCCGGGTGCAGCAGATCATCGACGCCGCGGTGGCGCTGGGCCGCAAGGTCTCGTTCGTGGGCCGGTCGATGGTGCGCAACATGGGCATCGCGCGCGAGCTCGGGTTTCTGCGGGCCGCCGACGATGTCGTGGTCGATATCGGCGCTGCCGAACTCATGCCGCCCGAACGGGTGCTGCTGATCACCACCGGCACGCAGGGTGAGCCGATGTCGGCGCTTTCTCGGATGTCCCGCGGCGAGCATCGCAGCATCACCTTGACCTCCGGAGACCTGATCGTGTTGTCGTCGTCGCTGATCCCGGGAAACGAGGAGGCGGTGTACGGCGTGATCGACGCGCTGTCCAAGATCGGCGCGAGGGTGGTCACGAACAACCAGGTACGGGTGCATGTTTCGGGGCATGCGCACGCCGGTGAGTTGCTGTTCCTGTACAACGGGGTGCGTCCACGCAACGTGATGCCCGTGCACGGCACGTGGCGACACCTGCGCGCCAACGCCGCACTGGCCGCTCAGGCGGGCGTGCCGGACGAGTCGATCCTGTTGGCGGAGAACGGCGTCAGCGTCGACCTGGTCGCCGGGAGAGCGCGCATCTCTGGTGCGGTCGCCGTCGGCAAGATGTTCGTCGACGGTCTGGTGCTTGGCGACGTCGGCGATGCGACGCTGGGCGAGCGGTTGATCCTGTCGTCGGGTTTCGTCGCGGTGACCGTCGTGGTCCGGCGTGGGACGGGCCGGCCTGCGGCCCCGGCGCTTCTGCACTCCCGGGGGTTCTCGGAAGACCCCAAGGCGCTGGAACCCGCGGCCCGCAAGGTCGAAGAGGAACTGGAACTGCTTGCCGAGGAGCACATTACCGAGCCCGCGCGCATCGCGCAGGCGGTGCGGCGTGTCGTCGGCAAATGGGTTGGGGACACCTACCGCCGCCAGCCGATGATCGTGCCGACAGTCATCGAGGTCTGAGGGCGGCTAGCGCTTGTTGACGTAGCCCGCATCGACCGGCAACGCCACGCCGGTCACGTACCGCGCCGCGTCGGACACCAACCACAGCACCGCGTTGGCGATGTCCTCGGGT
>JAFAWC010000037.1 GCA_019242135.1 Mycobacteriaceae bacterium
CGCCGCTGAGCGAGATCGTGCCCCCGCGCCGAACCATTGAGATGGCCGAGTTCAAAGCCGCGAGCCGGTCCACCCCGGCGTTCTTCATCACTACGCGTCCCACTGGCGAGGGCAGCAGACCGGCCGCCGCCTGGGCGGCCTCGGCGATTGGCGAGCCGTGCGCCTCCATCCCGACCGCGTCGATCACCGAGTCTGCGCCCCGCCCGTCGGTGGTGTCGGTCACCACCGGCTCGGCGGGGTGTTCGTTGAGGTCGACGACCTCGGCACCGAAGTCGCGTCCGCGCTGCAGCCGCTCGGGCACGAGATCGACGCCGATCACCCGGCAGTTCCCGCGGTGCAGCGCGATCCGGCACGCCATCGACCCGATCGGGCCGAGCCCCAGCACCACCAGCGTGCCGCCGTCGGGCACGTCGGCGTACTCGACGGCCTGCAAGGCCGTCGGAAGGACGTCCGACAGATACACGTACCGCTCGTCGGGTCCGTCGGCCGGCACCTTGATGTGGGTGTACTGAGCCTGCGGAACCCGCAGATATTCGGCTTGGCCGCCGGCCACTTCGCCGTAGAGCTTGGAGTAGCCGAACAGGGCCGCGCCGGTACCCTGGTCGCGGTTCTGGGTGGTCTCGCATTGACTTTGCAGGCCGCGGTCGCACATGAAGCACCGCCCACACGAGATGTTGAAGGGTATGACGACACGATCGCCGACCTTGAGGTCCCCGACGTCAGGGCCGACGTCCTCGACGACACCCATCGCCTCGTGGCCGAGGACGTCGCCAGGCGACATGAACGCGCCGAGGACTTCGTAGAGGTGCAGATCGGATCCGCAGATGTTGGTGGTCGTCACCCGGATGATCGCGTCCGTGGACTCCTTGATCAACGGATCGGGCACATTCTCCACCGCGACCTTGCGCCTGCCCTGCCATGTCACTGCTCGCATGAGACGAGGCATGCCCATTGGCCGCCCCCTCAAACATGACGGCGGGCCCGCAAAAGTTCCGCAAAGTTCCGCAAAGTTCCGCAAAGTGTTGATACGCAACTGGGTGGGTATAGCTTGCGCCAACCGGCTCGACGGAGGCGAGAAGTTGAGCGAATCATCCAAAATTACCTACCGGGCGCTGTCGATAGCGACGAGCGTGGCGGGCGGCGTGCTCGCGGGCGCAGTCTTCAACCAGATCTGGAAGCAGGTCGGCGACTCGGACGAGGCTCCCGACCCCAAGGATTTGAGGCAGTCGACGCGCGACGTACTGATGGCCGCGGCACTGCAGGGCTTGACGTTCGGATTGGTCAGGGCGGCGGTGGACCGCGCCAGCGCGCGCGGCTATCAGGCCGTCACCCACGAGAACCCCGCGTAGTCCCGACACCGGCCGCTACGAGAAAGCGCAACGAGGAAAGGCTCCGCGTGACCGATCACGGCTGGGAACAGTGGCCTGGCAAACCGTACCCATTGGGCGCGACCTACGACGGCTCCGGCACGAACTTTGCGATCTTCAGCGAGGTCGCCGAGCGCGTCGAGCTATGCCTGTTCGACGCCGACGGTACCGAGACCCGGACGCCGCTCATCGAGGTGGACGGGTTCGTCTGGCACGGCTTCCTGCCGCAGGCCGGACCCGGACAGCGGTACGGGTATCGGGTGCACGGGCCCTATGACCCCGCCGCGGGCCATCGGTGCAATCCCAGCAAGCTGCTCTTGGACCCCTATTCTAAGGCCATTGAAGGCGAGTTCCGTTGGGATCAATCTCTTTTCGGCTACAACTTCGGCGACCCGGATAGCCGCAACGACGAGGACTCCGCCCCGCACATGCCGAAGTCGGTGGTGATCAACCCCTATTTCGACTGGGGTGTCGACCGCCCGCCCGGCCACGAGTACGCCGACTCCGTGATCTATGAGGCACACGTCAAGGGCATGACGACGATGCACCCCGACATTCCCGAGCGAATCCGTGGCACATACGCCGCCATTGCTCATCCGGTGATCATCGAGCACCTGCAGAAGCTCGGTGTCACGGCGATCGAACTGATGCCCGTGCACCACTTCGCCAACGACTCGACCCTTCGCGAGAGGGGGTTGTCGAATTACTGGGGCTACAACACCATTGGCTTCTTCGCGCCCGACTCCAAATACACCTCCAGTGCCACGCCGGGCGGCCAGGTACAAGAATTCATGGCAATGGTTCGCGCACTGCACGAGGCCGACATCGAGGTCATCCTCGACGTGGTGTACAACCACACCGCCGAGGGCAACCACCTCGGACCCACGCTGTCGATGCGCGGCATCGACAACGAGGCGTACTACCGCCTCGTGGACGACGACAAGCGTTACTACATGGATTACACCGGCACCGGCAACACACTCAACGTGGGCCATCCCCACGCGCTGCAGCTGATCATGGACTCGCTGCGGTACTGGGTGACCGAGATGCACGTCGACGGGTTCCGGTTCGACCTGGCCGCTACCTTGGCCAGGGAGTTCTACGACGTCGACCGACTGGCGGCGTTCTTCGAGCTGGTGCAACAAGATCCGGTGGTCAGCCAGGTCAAGCTGATCGCGGAGCCGTGGGACGTCGGCCCCGGCGGATACCAGGTCGGCAACTTCCCGCCGCAGTGGACCGAGTGGAACGGCAAGTTCCGCGACACCGTCCGCGACTACTGGCGCGGTGAACCCGCGACGCTCGACGAGTTCGCGTCACGGTTGACCGGGTCGGCGGATCTATACGAGCACACCGCCCGGCGACCCGTCGCGTCGATCAACTTCGTCACCGTGCACGACGGCTTCACGCTGCGAGACCTGGTGTCTTACAACGATAAACACAACGACGCCAACGGCGAGGGCGGCGCCGACGGCGAGTCCCACAACCGGTCCTGGAACTGCGGGGTCGAGGGCGAGACCGACGACCTCGACGTCATCGCCCTGCGCGAGCAGCAGAAGCGCAACCTGCTGACGA
>JAFAWC010000181.1 GCA_019242135.1 Mycobacteriaceae bacterium
ACCCTCGCGAAGCTGCGTTTATCGCGACTAGACCGTCGTCATGAGCGGCTGCCCACGGCGCCCGCCGGGGAGTGTGCCGACCCTCTGCCGCCCTACGTGTTTCTTTCTGGCGAAGCGCTTTTCGGCTCGGCGGTGTCAGTCGACCACGGTGGCGGTAATAAACAAGAGCCTGAACTTGCCGATCTGAATCTCGTCGCCGTTGACCAGCTCGGACCACTCCACCCGGTCGCGGTTGACATAGATGCCGTTGAGGCTGCCGACGTCCTCGACCCGGAATTGTCCATCGTGCAACCGGAATTCGGCATGCTGACGGCTCACAGTGACGTCATCGAGGACGATGTCACTGGCGGGATCGCGGCCCGCAGCGGTGACCGGCTGATGCAACAGGTAACGCGACCCGGCGTTGGGGCCGCGTTTGACCACCAGCAGAGCCGCGCCACTCGGGAGCCGCTCCACCGCCGAGGCGTGGGAGTCGATGCCCGCGAGGGGCGGAGCGTCCAGCTCGCCGACAAGGTGAGTCGCAAACGCGTGGGTGCTGTCTCTGGTGTTATCCGATCTCTGCTCACCGCTCACACGAACCGTGGCCATTTTTTGCCTCACGCACCGCTGCGAACGTCGCCGCTGCCGGCTACATCACAGTCGCTGCTAGCCACGGCGACTCCTTTGCTGGGCAAGCGGTTTCTGTCTACCGGTGGCCAAAGAGTACCCGTCCGGTGGCTGTCGCACTGCCGGAACGAATCCATGGAGTCTTCGGCGTTCTACATCACCCGCAACAACCGGGCGCGGAGGTCCGAGCGGCTTCGACCGCGGACCGCGGTCTAGCGGCCCGCGCCGTACATGGTGTGCGCGCCGTAACAGAAGACGGCGTAGGCCGCGAGCATGGCGATTTCGTCGATGTCTTGTTCGTTGCCGCCGAGCGAGCTCACCTTGTCGCGGACCGCATATTTGATGACATCGTTGACAAAATGTTATCCCTCATCAATATCCTCCCGCAACAGTTTGCTCTAGGTCAGACATACCCAGCAGCAACGTCCTTCTAACACTAATTACGACAATTCTGACTCTTGCAAGACAAATCACATTCCTGGCAAACACGAACGCTGCACACCATCCCGCCGGCGCGTCGACCGGCCGCGAGATACAGCAGGTCCGCTCACCGACTGGCACGCGCCGCGTTACGCGCACCCTCAGGCCCAACCTTCAGCAACCCGCAATCATTTTGCTGCGGGTTTGCCTTTTTACCGTCGGCACTGTCCCATGAAGGCGTGAACCGCTGTATTCCGAAACGGTGATTGTGTTAACTCGCACGTTAATCAACCGTTTCGGTCTGGCTCTTCATTTCCAGGCAATGGCAAAACTTGCCTGTCGGGCCACCGCGTCATCCGCCCCCCATGAACGGCATCGCGCTTCAGGCGTTTCATCGACGTGCGGTTCGCCTCACGTTGTCTCGTAGACTCATCGCGCGACGTGTTGTCGTACCTTATTGGCACGATGAATAGGTGACCTCCACCCCCGATCCACTGTGGCGATTCAGCCCCGCCACGCGCGAGTGGTTCACCGGCACCTTCGCGGCACCGACCCCCGCGCAGGCACGAGCCTGGTCGGCCATCGCCGACGGCGACAACACGCTGGTGATCGCGCCGACAGGCTCCGGTAAGACACTTGCAGCGTTTCTGTGGGCCGTCGATCGTCTCGCCCAGGCTCCCGGAAGCGCCCAGGGCACGCGCGTGCTGTACGTGTCGCCGCTGAAGGCCCTCGCAGTCGACGTCGAGCGCAACCTGCGCACACCGCTCACCGGCATCACCCGAACCGCACAACGGCTCGGGCTGCCCGAACCCCGGATCAGCGTGGGCGTCCGCTCTGGTGACACGCCGGCTGCCCGCAGGCGCGAGCTGATCAACCGGCCGCCCGACATCCTGATCACCACGCCGGAGTCGCTGTTTCTCATGCTGACATCGGCGGCACGGGACACGCTGGTCGGTGTCGAGACCGTGATCGTCGACGAGGTGCACGCGGTCGCGGGCACCAAACGCGGCTCGCACCTGGCCCTGTCGTTGGAACGTCTCGGCACCCAGCTGGCGCGTCCCGCGCAGCGCATCGGCCTCTCTGCCACCGTGCGCCCCGCCGAGGAAGTGGCGCGATTCCTGTCGGGTTATGCGCCCACGACTGTCGTCGCGCCGCCCGCGGCCAAGACGTTCGAGCTGTCGGTGGTAGTGCCGGTGCCCGACATGGCCAACCTGCAGGGCAACACGATCTGGCCGGACGTTGAACAGCGCATCGCCGATCTGATCCAGGCTCACCATTCCACGATCGTGTTCGCTAACTCACGACGGCTGGCCGAGCGACTGACCTCGCGCCTTAACGAGATTCACGCCGAAAGGTGCGGCGAGGGACAGGGGCCGCGGCCCAACCCGCAAGTGCCGGGCGGCCCCCCCGCGCAGGTCATGGCCAGCGGACAGTCCTATGGCGCCGAGCCGCTGCTTGCCCGCGCACACCACGGCTCGGTGAGCAAGGAACAACGTGCCGCGGTCGAAGACGACCTCAAAAGCGGCCGGCTCAAAGCGGTGGTCGCCACCTCGAGCCTGGAGCTGGGAATCGACATGGGTGCCGTCGATCTCGTCATCCAGGTGGAGGCGCCGCCGTCTGTGGCCAGCGGCTTGCAGCGCATCGGTCGGGCCGGACACCAGGTTGGCGAGATCTCGCGAGGGGTTGTATTCCCCAAGCACCGGACCGATCTGATCAGCTGCGCGATAACGGTCGAGCGAATGTTGGGCGGCGACATCGAGAATCTCACCGTGCCCGCCAATCCATTGGATGTGCTGGCACAGCACACGATCGCGGCCTGTGCGTTGGATCCGCTCGACGCGGATGTGTGGTTCGACACCGTGCGGCGCAGCGCACCCTTTGCGACCCTGCCCCGCAGTGCATTCGAGGCCACCTTGGATCTGCTGTCCGGGAAGTACCCCTCGACGGAATTCGCCGAACTGCGCCCACGACTTCTTTACGACCGCGATTCCGGAACCCTGACCGCCCGCCCCGGTGCGCAGCGGCTGGCGGTCACCTCCGGTGGGGCGATCCCTGACCGCGGTCTGTTCACCGTCTATCTTGCGGCGGGTGCAGATTCCGAAAAGCCCTCACGGGTAGGCGAACTCGATGAGGAGATGGTGTACGAATCCCGCCCGGGCGACGTCATTTCGCTAGGCGCGACGAGCTGGCGGATCACGGAGATCACCCACGATCGCGTGCTTGTGATCCCCGCGTTCGGCGAACCGGCGCGGCTGCCCTTCTGGCGCGGTGACAGCGTGGGGCGGCCGGCCGAGCTCGGCGCCGCGTTGGGCGCGTTCACGGGTGAATTGTCCCGGCTCGCACCGGAGGCATTTCAGAAACGCTGCGCGGAGTTGGGTTTTGATGA
This sequence comes from Mycobacteriaceae bacterium, assembly GCA_019242135.1. Classification (GTDB taxonomy): domain Bacteria; phylum Actinomycetota; class Actinomycetes; order Mycobacteriales; family Mycobacteriaceae; genus Mycobacterium. The sequence continues at coordinate 3,413 of JAFAWC010000181.1, forward strand.
CTTCGCCACCGAGAATTTGCGTCGCTTACTCGACGATCAGCAGCAGGCGACCAACGCCGTGCCCACCGATTCCGCGCTGGTAGTCGAGCGGTTCCGCGACGAACTCGGTGACTGGCGGGTGGTCCTGCACTCGCCCTACGGGCTGCGGTTGCACGGGCCGCTGGCGCTGGCGGTCGGCCGAAAGCTGCGTGAGCGATACGGCATCGACGAGAAGCCCACCGCCTCCGACGACGGCATCATCGTGCGGCTCCCCGACACCGAAGACGCGCCGCCCGGCGCCGACCTGTTCGTATTCGAGCCCGACGAGGTCGAGCCGATCGTCACCGCCGAGGTCGGCGGCTCGGCCTTGTTCGCGTCGCGGTTCCGGGAGTGCGCCGCGCGAGCGCTGCTGCTACCACGTCGTCATCCGGGCAAGCGTTCCCCGCTGTGGCATCAGCGCCAGCGCGCGGCGCAGCTGCTCGACGTTGCTCGCAAGTATCCGGACTTCCCGATCGTGCTCGAGACCGTGCGGGAATGCCTGCAGGACGTCTACGACGTGCCGGCGCTCATCGACCTGATGGTCCGCATTCAGCAGCGACGGGTGCGCGTTGTCGAGGTCGAGACGGCCACCCCGTCGCCGTTCGCGGCGTCGCTGCTGTTCGGTTACGTCGGCGCGTTCATCTATGAGGGCGACGCGCCGCTGGCCGAGCGGCGCGCGGCCGCGCTCGCACTCGACACCACGCTGCTGGCAGAACTTCTGGGCCGGGTGGAGCTGCGCGAGCTGCTCGATCCCGATGTCGTGGCCTCCGTGCACCGTCAGCTTCAGCACCTCAGTCCCGACCGGCTCGCCCGCGACGCCGAGGCAGTCGCCGATCTGCTGCGACTGCTCGGCCCGCTGACACCGCAGGAGGTCGGTGAACGGTGCACGGCCGCCGACGCCGGCGGGTGGTTGGAGGGACTGCGAGCCGCCCGACGGGCGGTGACCGTTTCCTACGCCGGCCGGACGTGGTGGGTCGCCGTTGAGGACATCGGCCGACTGCGCGACGGCGTGGGCGTGGCCGTGCCGCCCGGCGTTCCGGTGAGCTTCACCGAACCCGTCGCCGACCCGCTGGCGGAGCTGATCGGCCGCTATGCCCGCACCCGTGGACCGTTCACCACCGCCGACACCGCGGCGCGCTTCGGGCTGGGCTTGCGGGTCGCGGCCGACGTGCTGGCCCGGTTAACCCTCGACGGCAAGCTGGTCCGCGGCGAATTCGCCGCCGCGCCTTCAGATTCCGATCAGTGGTGTGACGCCGAGGTGCTGCGGCTGCTGCGCAGGAGGTCACTGGCCGCGTTGCGCGCGCAGGTGGAGCCCGTCACCACCGCGGCCTTCGGTCGGTTCCTGCCGGCGTGGCAGCAAGTCGGCGCATCCGGTTCATCCGGAGTCGACGGGCTGCACGCCGTGATCGAACAGCTCGCCGGCATCCCCGTGCCGGCCTCGGCACTCGAGCCGCTGATTCTCGCCCAGCGCGTACGCGACTATCAGCCGGCCATGCTCGACGAGCTGCTGGCATCCGGCGAGGTGATCTGGTCCGGTGCAGGCGCGATTTCCGGCAGCGACGGCTGGGTCGCACTGCACATGGCGGACACCGCGCCCCTGTCGCTGTCGGCGCCCGCCGAAATCGGGTTCACGGACCGTCACCGCGTGCTTCTCGACACGCTCGGCCATGGTGGTGGGTTCTTCTTCCGGCAACTGGCCGACGGCTACGACGACGGTCTTCCGGCAACAAACACGGCAGCCAAGTCAGCATTGTGGGAACTCGTGTGGGCCGGCTGGGTGACCGGTGACACCTTCGCTCCGGTGCGGGCGCTGCTCGCCGGATCACGCCGTCCCGGTGCGGGCCGTTCGATGCCGGCACACCGCAACCGCCGACGGCCGCCCCGGCTGAGCCACTACAGCGTCGCCCACGCGCAGGCGCGCCCCGCCGATCCGACCGTTGCCGGCAGGTGGTCGGCGCTGCCCGCACCCGAACCCGATTCGACGATGCGGTCCCATTACAGTGCGGAACTGCTGCTCGGTCGCTACGGCGTGCTGACGAAAGGCAGCGTGGCATCAGATGGTGTGCCAGGGGGCTTCGGCACGCTGTACAAGGTGTTGACCGCGTTGGAGGACGCGGGCCGATGCCAGCGCGGCTACTTCGTTGAATCCCTCGGCGGCGCGCAGTTCGCGGTTGCGTCCACCGTGGACCGCCTGCGCTCCTATCAGGACAGCCTCGATCCCGAGCGGCCGGCGTACTCGGCGGTGGCGTTGGCCGCCGCCGATCCGGCGAATCCGTACGGTGCGGCGCTGCCGTGGCCGACGCGGTCGTCCGCACCCGACGACGCGCACAGACCGGGCCGTAAGGCGGGTGCGATCGTCGTGCTGGTCGATGGCGAGCTGGTGTGGTTCCTCGAACGCGGCGGCCGGTCGCTTCTGAACTTCACGTCTGACGTCGAGGCGCAGCGGGCCGCGGCTGGGGTGCTCGCGGGGTTGGTGACCGACGGCCGGGTCGCGTCGATGTTGGTGGAGCGGGTCGACGGAGTTCCGGTGCACGAGCCGGCGCCGTCGGGCGGGCGGGGCGAGGTTGCTGCCGCCCTTGTCGACACCGGATTCGTGCGCACGCCACGAGGCTTGCGAAGGCGATGAGCGCTCGCGCGAAGAGCACACGACCGCGGTAGAAAGCGATGCCCGAGGGCGACACCGTCTGGCACACCGCGGCCGAACTTCGCGACGCGTTGGCCGGCCAGACACTGACCCGCTGCGACGTGCGGGTTCCCCGCTTCGCCACAGCCGACCTGACCGGCCACACCGTTGACGAGGTGCTGAGCCGCGGCAAGCACCTGTTCATCCGCGTGGGTCCGGCCAGTATCCACTCGCACCTGAAGATGGACGGCAGCTGGCGCGTTTCCACCGGCCGCCACGTCCGAGAGACCGACCACCGGGTGCGAATCATCCTGGAGGTGGGCGATGTTCAGGCCGCCGGTATCGACCTGGGCGAGCTGGAGATCCTCAACCGCGCCGATGACATGTCGGTGGTCAGCCGTCTGGGTCCCGATCTGCTCGGCGAGGATTGGGATCCGCGACAAGCGGCGGCCAATCTGATCGCCGACCGCGAGCGCCCGATTGCCGCCGCCTTGCTCGACCAGCGGATCATGGCCGGCCTCGGCAATGTTTACGCCAACGAATTGTGTTTCCTGTTCGGTCTTTTGCCCACCGCGCCAGTAGCCCGCGTCGCCGATCCGCTGCGCCTGGTGTCGCGAGCACGCGACATGCTGGCGGTCAACCGGTCGCGGTGGCGACGCGTCACCACCGGAGATCGGCGACGCGGCAACGAACTGTGGGTGTACGGCCGCGCCGCGCAACCATGCCGGCGCTGCGGCACCCCGATCCAAACCGACCGGGGCGGCGAGCGCGTCAGCTACTGGTGTCCGAGCTGCCAGCGCTAGCCCCACCGAAGCGCTCGGGATGGGCCGACACATACTGCTCGACAGTCTGGGCGGGCTCACCGGTCACCTTCGCGACATCGTCGGTGGCCCGGTTGTAGCGGTCCTCGTGATGGAGCCTTGCCATGGTTGCAATGTGTTGCTGGACGTGCTCCGGCAATCCCGATGCCCGCAGATACAGCTGGTTCCACTCGTCGTACGGCGTGTCCTCCGCCGTCACCGGCCGCTTCAACGCACGGGCATACTGCTCGGCCATCCCATTGATGTCGAGAACCTCGGGCCCGGTGAGTTCGTAGACATGACCGATCCGGTCGGTGGGGTTGAGCAGCACCGCCACGATCACCCGGGCCACGTCGTCGGCGGGGATCGGTGAGGTGTGGCCGGAGCCGAACGGCAACGGCAGCACCCCGCGGTCGTGCACCGACCGGCGGGCCAGCATGGAAAACATCGGGTTGTCGAGAAACACCGTCGGCCTGACATGC
>JAFAWC010000386.1 GCA_019242135.1 Mycobacteriaceae bacterium
CGGAAGGCGGCATTCGCTGCGACCGCGGCCAGGTTGTAGGTGCCCGATTGGAACAGCGCCATCCGGCCCTGCAAGAACATGTTGCGCGAGAAGTCACCGTTGTCGTTCGTGTCGGACGCCGGCGGCGCCACCCTGTCGGTGTTGATCAACCGCACCAGATAGCGGAACGCCTCGGCGGCTTGCGGATTGTCGAACGCGAACCGGTCACCGGCGGAGAACACCCCGCCGGCCGAGCCGATGTAGTTGAGGTAGATGCCCTGCAGATCGTTGGCGGCGTTGTACGCCCACCGCCGCGTGCGGTCACCGGCCAGCCGAATCAACAGCGGCCGGAGGGTGTCGAGGGCGTCGTCGGGACTCCAGCGCAGCGAGTTCAGCGCGGCCGGGTCCACGCCGTCGGCCGCGAGCAGATCGGCGTTGTAGTACAACGCGATCCCGGCGTCGGTCAGCTGCGGCACCCCCCACAGCGTCCCGTTGCGGGTGAACTGCTCGACCACGCCCGGTTCCCAACCAGCCGCAGACGACGGTCCCAGCGCGCCGAGAACGTCGACCAGTCGGCCGTTGTCGGCGTAGGGCGCCAAATAGGCGTTGTTGATCCAGAAGATGTCGTCGGCGCTGCCGCCGGCGACGTCGGTACGCAGCGCGGTGAAGTAGGTGGCGTACGCGACCACGTTCACGCGGACCTCGATGCCGGGGTGGCGCCGGGCGAATTCGTCGAAGGACCGCCGATAGGCCGCGGCCACCTGCTGATCCCACAGTCGCACCGTGATGACCGTGGCGCCCCGCGGTCCGGCTCCTCGGTCGAGGGCGACCGCCAATGCCAGCAGTGCCGCCATCGTGGCCACCAGGACCAGCGCCATCAACGTCGAGAACTTGGGCCGTGCAGTCATTTCCGCCGTGCCGTCATTTCAGGCCCGCGAACACGATGGATGAGACGATGTGGCGTTGGAACGCGACGAATATCGCGATCAGCGGGACGATCGCGAGAGTGGTCGCGGACATCACCAGTGGCCACTGCGCGTTGTACTGGGACTGCAACCCGGCGGTGGCGACGGTTAGCACACGCCACTTCGGCCCGCTGGTGATCACCAGCGGCCACATGAAATTGTTCCATTGCGAGACGACGGTGATCAAGGTCAGGGTCACCAGGATGGGTCGGCTGACCGGAATGACGATGTGCACAAGCACATCCAGCGTGCTCGCCCCGTCAAGCCGCGCCGCGCTGATGAGGTCTGCGGGGATCGTGCGGAAATACTCGCGCAGCAAAAAGATCGCGTAGGGTGATCCGAAGACGAACGGCAACACCAACGCCCAGAACGTGTTCCGAAGCCCCGCTTGGGCCATCATCAGGTACAACGGCACAATGGTCACCGTCGGCGGCACCATCAGTGTCGCGACATACACCCAGAACAGCAGATCACGTCCCCGAAAACTCAACCGCGCGAACGCGTATGCCGCCAGCACCGAGAACGTCAACTGGCCCAGCACAATCACCGCCGTCATCAGTGCGGTCACCACGACGGCGCGGCCGAAACCGGCTTCGCCGAGGCCGGTGTAGTTGGCCAGGGTCGGGGGCTTCGGTAACTGAAGCGGTGTACCCGCGGCGAACTGCCGTGCCGATGTGAACGATGTCAGGATGCCGAGTGCGAACGGAGCCAGCGTGATGATCGCACCCGCCCCGAGCAGGCCATAGGCCGCGGCGCCGACCGCCGCGCGGCTAGGCGAGGTCATAGCTGATCCGTCGCCGGAAGTAGAGGTGCTGCGCCACGGTGCCGATCACCAGGATCGCGAACACGATGATGGCCATTACCGCCGCCCGGCCGACCGCTGCCGCACCGAACGCTTCTGCGTAGATCCGGTGTGCCACCAGATCGGTGCGGTTCTGCGGGCCGCCACCGGTCAGCGCGTACACGGTGTCGAAAACCTGAGCGGCGCTGATGATTCCCGTGACCGAGACGAAGAACAGTGTGGGACGCAGCAGCGGCAGCGTGAGGCGCCAGAACCGCTGCCAGCCGCCGGCCCCGTCCAATCGGGCGGCCTGATAGATCTCCTCGGGGATGGCCAGGATGCCGGCTAGGAAGAACAAGGTCACGTAGCCGACGTTGGTCCACACGGTGACGGCCGACACCACGGGCAGAGCCAGGCCCGGGTCGGTGAGCCACTCCGTCCGGTGACCGAGCAGCGTGTTGATGGCGCCGTCGGTGGGTGCCAGCAGCCAGCGCCACAGCACCGCGATGGCGATCGGTGCACAGATCCACGGCAGGACATACACCGTGCGGAAGAACACGCTGCCGGGCAGTCGCCGGGCGAGCAGGCTTGCCGCGAGCAGGCCGAGCGCGCATTGCACGGGGACCACGAAGACCACGAATACCACGGTCACCACCACTGAATTGCCAAAGGTGCCGTCGCTGAGCACCGAGCGCCAATTGTCCAGTCCGACATAGCGGATCGGCCCCAGCAGATCCCAATGCTGCAGGCTCAACCAGGCCACGACGAACATCGGCAGCAGCAGGAAGACCGCGACGCCGAACAGGCTGGGGGCCAGCAGTGCGTAGGCCGTGGCGGTGGCGCGGACACGCGGGCTGACCATGTGAATATTAAAGCCGCGAGCAGCAGTCACCAGTAGCGTAGTACAGGTGATGGCACGGGGGATCGACGCCGACTTCGTGCAGATGCCGCGTCAACGTCTCGCGGACGCCGCGCTGAGTGCCGCCGTCGACGCCGGCGCGACCCACGCCGACCTGCGCATCCACCGGATCGTCACGGAGGTGATCCACCTGCGCGACGCTGCCCTGGAAACGGCGGTCATCAGCCGGGAGCTGGGGTTGGCCGTCCGGGTGATCGTGGACGGGACCTGGGGATTTGCCTCGCACGCGGATCTCACCCCTGAGGTGGCCGCCGACACCGCACGTCGAGCTGTGCAGGTCGCACGCACGCTGCGGCAGTTGAACGCCGAGCACGTCCGGCTGGCAGACGAGCCGGTCTACCGCGATGCCGAATGGGTCTCGTCGTATCAGACGGACCCGTTCGAGGTGGCGTCGGCCGACAAGATCGCCGTCTTTCAGGACTATTCGGATCGGCTGTTGAGCGCTGACGGCGTCGACCACGTGTCGGCCAGATTTCACGGCGTCAAGGAGCAGACGTTCTACGCCGACGTGTACGGGTCGTCGATCACACAGCAGCGGGTGAGGGTGTTGCCGACGTTGGAGGCGGTCGCCGTAGATGGCGCGGCGGGAAGTTTCGACTCGATGCGCACGCTGGCACCGCCCACAGCGCGCGGCTGGGAGGCAGTGGTCGATGACGGAATCTGGAACTGGTCGGATGAACTGGCCGAGCTCCCGTCGCTTCTGACCGAGAAAGTCAAGGCCCCCAGCGTCACCCCCGGCCCCACCGATCTGGTGATCGACCCGTCGAATCTGTGGTTGACGATTCACGAATCCGTGGGCCATGCAACTGAATACGACCGCGCGATTGGGTATGAGGCCGCGTACGCCGGGACGTCGTTCGCCACCCCAGACAAGCTCGGCAGCTTGCGCTACGGCTCGCCGGTGATGAACGTCACCGCCGACCGCCGCGTCGATCACGGGTTGGCCTCGGTCGGGTACGACGACGACGGCGTCGCCGCCCAGACCTGGGACCTGGTGCGCGGGGGCGTGTTCGTCGGCTATCAGCTGGACCGGGTGTTTGCGCCCCGGCTGGGGCAGGCGCGGTCCAACGGCTGCTCGTACGCGGACTCGCCGCACCACGTGCCGATCCAGCGGATGGCCAACGTGTCGCTGCAGCCCTCAGACGACGACGTCTCGACCGCAGATCTGATCGCCCGAGTAGACAACGGCCTCTACATCGTCGGCGACAAGTCGTGGTCGATTGACATGCAGCGCTACAACTTTCAGTTCACCGGACAACGGTTCTTCACCATCCGTCAGGGGCGGCTGGCCGGACAGCTGCGCGACGTCGCCTACCAGGCCACCACCACCGACTTCTGGGGTTCGTTGGAGGCGGTCGGCGGCCGATCGACGTGGCGGCTCAAGGGCGCGTTCAATTGCGGCAAGGCCCAGCCGGGGCAGGTCGCCGCGGTCAGCCACGGCTGCCCGTCGGCGCTGTTTCGTGGGGTTCGGGTGCTGAACACGATGATGGAGGCGGGGCATTGATCGCGCCGCAGAAGGTGGTCGACGATGCGCTGGCGGCTTCGACGGTCGACGAGACGATTGTGGTGGTGACCGATCGTGCCGAGGCGTCGCTGCGCTGGGCCAACAGCTCGATGACCACCAACGGAGTTTCGATGGGCCGCTCCACGACGGTGATTTCGATCGTGCGCGACGACGCCGCGGCGCACGTCGCGTCGGTGCAGACCAGCGAGGTCGATCCCGCGATCATCGCCGACATCGTGGCGGCGAGCGAGGACGCAGCGCGCTCCGCGCCGCCGGCACGGGACAGCGCACCGCTGATCACGGGCGCCGGCGCGCCGGGCGACTGGGACCAGGCGGTCCTGGCTACCGGCGCGGAGGTCTTCGGGGCTCTGGCAGCGTCACTTTCGCGCGGGTTCAAGGGCCCGGACACCTTGTACGGCTATGCCCGCCACGAGATGGCGACGACATTTTTGGCCAGCTCCACCGGCCTGCGCCGCCGTTTCACGCAGCCGACGGGTTCGATCGAAATCAACGCGAAACGTGACGGCGCCAGCGCGTGGGCCGGGGTGGGCACGCCCGATTTCCTCGATGTGCCCACCGACGAGCTGTTGGCGCAGCTGTCGACGCGGCTGGGATGGTCGCGGCGGACGGTCTCGCTGCCCGCGGGCCGGTATCCGACGCTGATGCCGCCGTCGACGGTCGCCGACGTGATGATCTACATGGCGTGGATGATGGACGGGCGCGCCGCCCAGGAAGGCCGCACCGCGTTCTCCGCGCCCGGCGGCGGCACGCGCGTGGGGGAGCGGCTGACCACGTTGCCGGTGACGCTGTATTCCGATCCGTCCGCAAAACCGTTGGAATGTCTGCCATTTGTGGCGACCTCGAGTTCGTCGGAGACAATGTCGGTGTTCGACAACGGAATGGACGTCGACCGTGTCGACTGGATCCGCGAGGGCGTGATCAACGCGTTGGCCTATCCGCGGGCGGCGGCGGCCGAGTTCGGCTCGTCGGTGGCCGTGCCCGCCGGCAATCTGTTGATGACAGGTGGCGACGCGAGTCTCGACGAGATGATCGCGGAAACCGAACGGGCGCTGCTGTTGACGACGCTGTGGTACATCCGAACGGTGGACCCGACGCTGTTGCTGTTGACGGGGTTGACCCGCGACGGGGTGTACCTGGTTGAAGACGGCAAGGTGTCGGCCGCGGTGAACAACTTCCGGTTCAACGAAAGCCCACTCGACCTGCTGCAGCGGGCCACGCAGGTGGGCGCGACCCAGACCACCCTGCCGCGGGAGTGGGGCGACTGGGCGACCCGGGCGGCGATGCCGTCGTTGCGGATTCCCGACTTCTATATGTCGAGCGTGAGTGAGGCGCAGTAGCGTCTGAACTGTGATCGACGAACTCGCGCGGTTGGTGTCGCTGGCCCCGCGAGGTCCTGCCGCGCGGATCAACGCTCTGGTGCGGGGCGCCTGCGCCGGGGTGCTGTCGCTGCCACCGCTTACCGCGGAGACCGAGGTGGACAAGCCGAGCTCGGAGGCCGAGGAGGCGGCGGTCGACTTCGCGGAACAGTTCAGCGCGGATGTCACCGGTATTTCCGGCGACCAGCGCGCGCGGTTGCTCGGCACGCTCGGCGCCGCGGCGTTCGGCACCGTCGTGTTGACCTACATCGCCGATTTCGTCCCGAGGGTGGTCGCCGGGTTGGCGTCGCTCGACCTTGCGGAGGGCGTACCGGAGGGCACGGTTGACTGGGATCGTACGACCGACCCGGCCGACGCTGTGTTCAACGGCTTTCTGCCGGCGGTCGCACGGAAGACTGCGCTTGACCCCCTCACCGCGGAGATCGTGCGGTTGCGCGGCGCCGGACAGCACCGCTGCCGACTGTGCAAATCGCTGCGGGAGGCCTCCGCATTGGAAGCCGGTGGTTCCGAGGACGTGTATGACGAAATTTTGTTTTATGAAACGTCGAGGCGGCTGAGCGAGGCGCATAAGGCGGCGCTGCGGTACGTCGATGCGTTGATCTGGTCACCGGCGGCGATCAGCCCGGAGGTGGCCGCGGACATGCGGGCGCGGTTTACGCGCGGCCAGGCGGTGGAGGTCACGCTCGACGTGATGCGCAATGCGAGCAACAAGATAGCGGTCGCCATGGCCGCCGACGCGGCGCGCGTCGAGCACGGCACCGAGCGGTATCGCATCCTCGCCGACGGCCAGACCCAATACGAATGACGGCCAGTCGGCGGTCTCACGATGCATCTATCTCATGATGTGCAGCTGTGGGCGGACGACGGCTTCTCAAACGACTACGGTGAGCTGTTTGTTCGCACAGCCTCGACGCAAACGGTGAGGCGTTTGCCAGCCGACGTCCCGGTTTTTTGAGGCTTCGAGCAACCCGACGTCTATCAACCTGTGTGATCAGACCTATCACGCTGCACAGGTCCGAGGGCGCCAAAATTACTACCCACGCGCAATTTTGCTGAAGCCCACCCCGCGTCCCTCGACACTGGTTACTGTGTAGGATCGCGGTCATCAATCCAATCACCCGGAAGGCGAACCCGTGCGTATGCGCACAATCTCCAAAGACAGGCTCGCGGGCGGGGTGGTGCTGGGTGCAGTGGCGTCCGGGTTGGCCGCCGCAGCCCTGAGTGGTGCCGGGACAGCCGACGCGACCTGCGCGTGGTTCAGCGGCGTCGGTAATGGCGGGGGCTGCACGAGCACCCCGACCAGCTTCGCGATCGGGTTGGGCACCCGGCACCAAATCGACGGCCACCGGAATGTTCGACGGCGCAATATCGAACGGCACCGGCGCGACCGCAATAGCCAACGGCACCGGCAACCTCGCCCTCGCCGACGGCACAACTCCGTCGCGCAGGCGGGCTTCCTTAATTCATCGTCGAGCGTGTTCAACGTCGCTGCCGCGAACGGCACCAACGCCTTCGCAGGTGCGGTAGGAACTGGCAACGTGGCGGTCGCCATCGGCAACCCGGGCAATAACAACGGATTCTCCGTCACCAAGACGTTCCCTGGAGGTAGCGAAACACTCGAAATCATCGCCGGCCCGAACCAGGCAACGGATGCGCAGGCCTCGGGCACCTTCAACAGGGCATTCTCGGTCGGCAACGGCAGTTTCGCGATCGCCGAGGGCGGCGACCCGACCAAGGCGAGCATCGGCAACAACACCGCCCTCGCGCTCGGCAACGGCAGCAATGCACTTGCATTCGGCACCCCGGCGTTCGGAGGTTGGGGGCCCAACAACCAGTTCGCGGCAGCGCTGGGCAACAACAAGAACGCCCTCAACGGGATCAACAACGGCTAGGTGACGTCCAGCGGCAATGGTGGGGAGCCACAGCCACTTTGAGGATGGACCCGAGCGAGGCTGCTGCTAAACGGTTGCTTCTCGCGGCATCCCGGCAACTGTCCGCGTTCGAAAGAGGCGCACGGCGGTCGGTGTAGCGGTCCTGACCCTCACGGCTTACGCCACACGACCGCGAGCTTGGCAGTCTCGGAGGGCGCTAACGTGAAGAGCGTGCAACGGATGTTGAGCCATGCGTCAGCGGCCACGACTGTGAACGTCTACGCCGATTTGTTCAACGAAGTTGC
>JAFAWC010000042.1 GCA_019242135.1 Mycobacteriaceae bacterium
TTTGGGCGATTTGCGCTCGCGGGAAAAGTACTCAGCCGCGAGGCGGCCTGATCTCGCGCGGCAGCGCGAACACCAGTGTCTCGTTGGCCGTCGTGACGGGCTGCACCATCGCAAAGCCATAGTCGGCGAGCCGCTCCAGCACCCCCCTGACCAGCACTTCCGGCACCGACGCACCCGACGTCACGCCAACCGTGGTGATGCCGTCCAGCCACGCCGGGTCGATGTCGTCGGCGTAATCGACGAGATGAGCGCCCTTGGCGCCCGCGCCCAGGGCGACCTCCACTAGCCGCACCGAGTTCGACGAGTTCCGCGATCCCACGACCAGCACCAAGTCGCATTCGGGTGCCATTGCCTTGACGGCGACCTGCCGGTTCTGCGTGGCGTAGCAGATGTCGTCGCTCGGCGGATCTTGCAGGCTCGGGAAGCGCTCTTTCAGCCGCCGCACGGTGTCCATCGTCTCGTCGACCGACAGCGTGGTCTGCGACAGCCACACCACCTTGTTCTCGTCGCGAACGGCTACGCTGTCAACGGCGTCGGGCCCATCGACAAGCTGGACATGATCGGGTGCCTCGCCGGCGGTGCCGACCACCTCTTCGTGGCCTTCGTGGCCGATGAGCAGGATGTCGTAGTCGTCGCGGGCGAACCGCTTGGCCTCGTTGTGCACCTTGGTCACCAAGGGGCAGGTGGCGTCGATGACCTGCAGGCTGCGCTGGGCGGCTGACTCGTGCACCGTCGGTGCCACGCCATGAGCGGAGAACACGACGATCGCGCCCTCGGGCACCTCGTCGGTCTCCTTGACGAACACCGCGCCCGCTTTCGCCAGCGTGTCGACCACGTGCCGGTTGTGCACGATCTCGTGGCGCACGTACACCGGCGCGCCGTGCTTTTCCAGCGCGCGCTCGACCGTCTCGACGGCCCGGTCCACGCCGGCACAGTAGCCTCGCGGCTCGGCCAGCAGCACCCGCTTGCCGGTCGGCCGCTGCGCGAGTGCGCCGGCGGCCCCGGGAATCCCCATGTTGATGGTGGGCGGCATAGCTGCCAGGGTACGGTTCGCCGCCCAGGCCGAGCCACTCGGCGGCCCTGGCTTTTGACATGCGCGAGCCTTGAGGCAAGCTGGGGCCATGGCGAATGCACCATATGGGGTCCGGTTGCTGGTCGGGGCGGCAGCCACCGTCGTCGAGGAAACGCGCAAGTTGCCGCAGACAATCCTGATGTACCCGATGACACTGGTGAGCCAGGCCGCCCATCTGATCATGCGGTGGCAACAGAACGTGGCCGATCTGGTGATCAAGGGCGACGAGACGCTCGATGCGATGTTCCCGTCCAAAGACGAGCAGCCGGAGTGGGCCACGTTCGACGAGGACCTCGAGGCGCCCGCGCAGGTGTCGCCGCTGACGAGCGAACCCGACCGGCGAGGGGAAGGGCGGTTCGCCCTGTATTCGGCCGACCCGCCGGAGCAGGCCAAGTCGTCCACAGAGACCAAGACCACCAAGGCCGCCAAGAGCGCCACGACCTCGAAGAGCGGCGGCACGAAGACCCCGGCGACCCAGCCGCCGGATATCGTGATTGAGCTTGACTACGACGAGCTCACGCTGGCGCAGCTGCGAGCCCGGCTGCAGTCGCTGAACGTCGCCGAGCTCGATGCGCTGCTGTCCTACGAGGAAGCGACCAAGGCCAGGGCGCCGTTCGTGACTCTGCTGGCCAACAGGATCACCCGCGCATCCGCCAAGTGAGCGCATCCGCCAAGTGAGCGCATCCGCACCGCCGAACTCCGCAGAGCACCCGTGGCCGGTGCGGGCCGTCGCCACCCGCGTCGCCAAATGGATCGATCGGCTCGGCATGGTGTGGGTCGAGGGCCAGCTCACCGAAATCAAAGTCAGGCCCGACTCCAAGACAGTGTTCATGGTGCTGCGCGACCCGGCCGCCGACATGTCGCTGATCGTGACGTGCCCGCGCGATCTGGTGGTGGGCGCGCCTGTCCGGTTGGCAGAAGGTACCCAGGTCGTGGTGTGCGGCAAGCCGACCTTCTACACCGGCAAGGGTTCGTTTTCGTTGCGGGTCACCGAGATCCGCGCGGTCGGAATCGGTGAGTTGTTGGCGCGCATCGAGCGGCTGCGCCGACTGCTCGACGCCGAAGGCCTGTTCGATGTCAGTCGCAAGCGGCCCGTTCCGTTCCTGCCCGCAGCCGTCGGACTGATCACCGGACGTGCCAGCGCCGCCGAACGCGATGTGCTGACGGTCGCGGCGGCCCGCTGGCCGGCAGTCCGCTTCGAGGTGCGCAACACCGTGGTTCAGGGACCCAACGCGGTGCCGCAGATCGTGGACGCGCTGCGCGAGCTGGATGCGCGACCCGACGTCGACGTCATCGTCGTCGCCCGCGGCGGAGGCAGCGTGGAGGACCTGCTGCCCTTCTCGGACGAGACGTTGTGCCGGGCCATCGCCGCGTGCACCACGCCTGTGGTCAGCGCAGTGGGCCACGAGCCGGACAACCCGCTGTGCGACCTGGTCGCCGACCTGCGCGCGGCCACCCCCACCGACGCGGCCAAGCGCGTCGTGCCCGACATGGCCGCCGAGCGCGCGCTGCTCGACGATCTGTGCCGCCGCGGCGCGCGCGCGCTGCGAAACTGGGTCACCCGTGAGGAGCGGCTCGTCTCCGCGCTTCGCAGCCGCCCGGTGCTGGCCGCGCCCATGCTGATGCTGACGGCGCGCGGCGAGGAGATCGCCCGGGCGCGGGCGTCGGCGCGCCGCGACATCGACCGCCTGGTCACCGCCGAGACCGACCGCACCGGGCACCTGTCGGCGCGACTGGGCGCGCTGGGCCCGGCGGCCACTCTGGCGCGCGGATACGCGGTGGTGCAGGCGGTTCGGCAGAGCGCACCGGCGGTGGTGCTGCGCTCGGTCGAAGACGCACGCGCCGGCACCCGGCTACGAATCCGGGTGGCCGACGGCGCGTTCGGTGCGGTCAGCTCAGGTGAGGACGTGTCGTGACCGAACCCCCCTCGGCGCCGAATGTTAGACCCATTAGTCAAATGGGCTACGAGGAGGCGCGGGACGAATTGATCGAAGTCGTTAAGCTGCTCGAGCAGGGCGGGCTAGATCTAGATTCGTCGCTGCAACTCTGGGAAAGAGGAGAAGAACTGGCTAAACATTGTGAAGGACAGTTAGCTGGCGCCCGGAAGAGGATTGAGGATGCACTCGCCGGCCGGGACGCCGGCGAGCACTGAGCAACAAGTTTCATTTGCAACGACCGCTCGTAATTGGAACAGGTTTCAGTTATGCTGCCGCCATGACTGACGCGACAAACGATTTGGGCAAGGTCATGGTCACCGGCGGCTCCGGCTTCGTCGGGTGCAATCTGGTGGCCGAACTCCTGAACCGCGGATACTGGGTCCGGTCGTTCGACCGGGTGCCCTCACCGATGGCCGACCACCCTCGGCTCGAAACCGTGGTGGGCGACATCTGCGACACCGATTCGGTGGCGGCCGCCGTCGACGGCGTGGACACGATCTTCCACACCGCCGCGCTGATCGAACTCATGGGAGGACGGTCGGTCAACGAGGAGTACCGGCGCCGCAGCTTCGCCGTGAACGTCGACGGCACCAAGAACCTCGTGCATGCGGCGCAGAAGGCCGGCGTCACACGGTTCGTCTACACGGCCAGCAACAGCGTCGTCATCGGCGGCAAAGCGATCTCGGGCGGCGACGAAACACTGCCCTACACCGACCGGTTCGCCGACCTCTACACCGAAACGAAGGTGGTCGCCGAGAAGTTCGTGCTCGCACAGAACGGCGTCGAGGGACTGCTGACGTGCTCGATCCGCCCGAGCGGTATCTGGGGCCGCGGAGACCAGACGATGTTCCGCAAGGTGTTTGAGCGCGTGGTCACCGGCCAGGTCAAGGTGTTGATCGGCAGCAAGAATGCCCGGCTCGACAATTCGTACGTGCACAACCTAGTGCACGGATTCATCCTCGCCGCACAGCATCTCGTCGAGGGCGGCACGGCGCCGGGGCAGGCCTATTTCATCAACGACGACGACCCGGTGAATATGTTCGAGTTCGCCCGGCCCGTCGTTGAGGCGTGCGGGCAGCACTGGCCGCGGCTGCGGATCTCCGGGCGGTTCATCCACCTTCTGATGACCATCTGGCAGCAGCTGCACTTCCGGTTTGGATTACCGCAGCCGCCGCTGGAACCGCTTGCGGTGGAACGGCTTTACCTTGACAACTATTTCTCGGTCGAAAAGGCACGCCGCGACCTCGGCTACGAGCCGCTCTACACCACCGACAAGGCGATGCAGGAATGCCTGCCCTACTACGTCGACCTGTACAAGCAGATCGAAGCCGAGGGCAAGGCGCCGGTCACGCGCTAGGAGACGCTAGGAGACGCTAGCCAAGCAGCCGTTCTCTGAAGAACTCAAGCACCCGCTTGCGCGCCTCATAGGCGGGATGTCCGTCGCGCTCGCGGACCTGGTCGGTCAGCACCGAATGCGCCATGCGGGGAAAGCCGTGCTCGTTGCCCGGTGACGAGTCGATCTCGATGACCTCGAACGCGTCGCCGAGGCGCCGCCGCAGCGTCTCGAACCGCTCGGCGGGCACGGCGGCGTCCTTGGTGAACCGCAGCCCCATCGC
>JAFAWC010000164.1 GCA_019242135.1 Mycobacteriaceae bacterium
GGCCGAGATGCCGAGCCGTTCGCCGATGTCGCCGGCGGTGATCGGCCCGGCCTCCAGCAACAGCTGGACTATTGCGCCACGCGTGTGGCGGTCAACCTCCGGCCGTATTTTCACAACACCATTGTGACGGAATTCGTCACGGTGGTCCAGGAAGGGCGCCCTATCCGGCTCGGTGACATCGGCCACTATTCAGCGGCCGTTACGCTGCTCAGATGGCAGTCCGCCGCCTTGGCGCCGTGAGCTCGTCGATTGCCCGCTGGCACGCCGATGAGCTTGCGGTCGGTTCGCCGCTGAACGACGCCGAGGCCGTGGCATTGCGGCATACCCGCCTGTTCGGCGCCACCGGCACGGTCCTGATGGCCATTGGCTCGCTCGGCGCCGGGGCGCGGCCGGTTGTGCAGGACCCCACGTTCGGGGTCCGGCTGCTCAACCTGCCGTCGCGAATTCAGACCGTGTCGTTGACGATGACGACCACCGGGGCGGTGATGATGGCGCTGGCGTGGCTGATGCTCGGCCGCTACGCCCTCGGCGACCGGCGGATGTCGCGCGGTCAGCTGGACCGGACCCTGCTGTTGTGGATCCTGCCGCTGCTGATCGCACCGCCGATGTACAGCAAGGATGTCTACTCCTATCTGGCGCAGAGCCAGATCTCGCGGCTCGGTCTCGACCCGTATCGAATCGGCCCAGGTCCCGCGTTGGGCCTCGATCACGTCTTCACGCTGTCGGTGCCGAGTCTCTGGCGTGACACGCCCGCGCCGTACGGGCCGCTGTTCCTGTGGATCGGCCGGGGCATCTCCGAAATAACCGGCGAGAACATCGTGGCGGCCGTGCTCTGTCACCGCCTGGTGGTGCTGATCGGTGTCGGTCTGATCGTGTGGGCCACGCCCCGTCTGGCCCGCCGCTGCGGGGTCGCCGAGGTTAGCGCTCTGTGGCTGGGCGCTGCCAATCCCCTGCTGATCATGCATCTGGTCGCTGGTATCCACAACGAGGCGCCCATGCTCGGGCTGATGCTGACCGGCACCGAGTTCGCGCTTCGCGGCGTCGACGCGACCCGCGGGCTGGCGCCGCGCCTGCTGGTCTGGCCGCGTCATCGCGTCGATTGGGCGTCGTCGTCGCCGTTGGCCCTGTTGGTGCTCGGTGCCGTCCTCATCACGATGTCGTCGCAGGTCAAGCTGCCGTCGCTGCTGGCGCTCGGATTCGTCGCGATGGCGCTGGCCCGGCGGTGGGGCGCCGGCCTGAGGGCCGTCGTCGCGGCCGGCGGATTCCTGGGATTGTTGTCGCTGGTCGTGATGGCCGTGATCGGTTGGGCGAGCGGGCTGGGCTTCGGCTGGATCTACACGCTCGGCACCGCGAACGTTGTCCGCAGCTGGATGTCACCGCCCACACTGCTGGCTCTGGGGACCGGCCAGGTCGGGATTCTGCTGGGGCTGGGTGATCACACCACCGCGGTGTTGTCCCTGACTCGCGCCATCGGCGTGCTGATCATCGCGGTCGTGGTGTCATGGCTGCTGATTGCGGTGCTCCGCGGCCGTCTGCACCCGGTCGGCGGACTCGGCGTCGCGCTCGGCGCGACGGTTTTGCTTTTCCCTGTGGTGCAGCCCTGGTATCTGCTGTGGGCGATCATCCCCCTGGCGGCATGGGCCACCCGTCCCCGCTTCCGCATCACCACGATCGTGGTCACGCTGGTCGTCGGCATCTTCGGACCGACCGCCAACGGCGACCGGTTCGCCCTCTTCCAGATCCTGGACGCGACGGTAGCCAGCGCTGTCACCGTCCTGATCCTGATCGCGGTGACCTCGTCGATGCTGCCCTGGCGCAGTGTCCCGCATCCGGTCACGAGCAGCGAGGACGCCACAGAGCTGGAGCCCGTGGGTCTCACAGTGCCGGCCGACGGATCTCCGGCGGGGCCCACGCCGGCCGACGGATCTCCGGCGGGGCCCACGCCGGCTGACGGGTCTGCGGCGGAGCCCACACCGGCGCCGACGGTACTGCCCGGCGCATACGCTGAATCTCCGTGAACTCGATGCCGTCGATTCCCGTGCGGCTGCGCGGGGTGTGCAAACGGTATGGGTCCATCACCGCGGTTTCCGGCCTCGATCTCGATGTCGAACCCGCCCAGGTGTTCGCCCTGCTGGGCCCCAACGGCGCGGGCAAAACCACCACGGTGGAGATGTGCGAAGGTTTCCTGCGACCCGACGTGGGCACGATCGAGGTGCTGGGCATGAACCCGGTGACAGATAACGCCCGCGTGCGCGAACGTATCGGCGTGATGCTGCAGGGCGGCGGCGGTTACCCGGCCGCGCGGGCCGGGGAAATGCTTCGTCTCGTCGCGGCGTACGCGGCGAATCCACTCGACCCGACGTGGTTGATGGACACGCTGGGACTGACCGAGGTCGCCGGCACGACATACCGTCGCCTGTCCGGAGGCCAGCAGCAGCGGCTGGCGTTGGCGTGCGCGCTCGTCGGCCGTCCGGAGTTGGTGTTCCTCGACGAGCCGACCGCCGGAATGGATGCCCACGCGCGGCTGGTGGTGTGGGAGCTGATCGACGCGCTCCGCCGCGACGGCGTGGCGGTCGTGTTGACCACCCATCAGCTGTCCGAGGCCGAGGAACTCGCCGATGCTCTGGTGATCATCGACCGCGGTGTCGCGGTGGCCGCTGGTACCCCGGCCGAGATCATGCGCAGCGGCGCGGAGAACCAGCTGCGGTTCACCGCTCCCCGGATGCTCGACCTGTCACTGCTGTCGGCGGCGCTGCCCGAGGACTACAAGGTCCGCGAGGTGTCGCCGGGCCAGTATCTGGTCGAGGGGGCGATCAATCCGCAGGTCCTCGCGACCGTGACGGCATGGTGCGCGCGTCTCGATGTGCTGGCCACCGACATGCGCGTGGAGCAGCGCAGCCTCGAGGACGTGTTCCTCGACCTGACGGGCAGGAACGTGAGGTGACATCGCAATCGTGACCGCAACCCGTTTTCCGTCGGGCACGTTCGCACCCGATCCGCGCCCCAACACCGTGTCGCGGATGCTCGGCGCCCAGTACAGCGTCGAACTCAAGCTGCTGGTACGCAACGGCGAACAGTTGCTGCTCACGCTGTTCATCCCGGTCACGCTGCTTGTCGGGCTCACGCTGCTGCCACTCGGCTCCTTCGGCGACAACCGGGCCGCAACGTTTGTGCCCGCGATCATGGCCTTGGCGGTGATATCGACCGCGTTCACCGGACAGGCGATCGCGGTGGCGTTCGACCGGCGTTACGGTGCGCTCAAACGCCTTGGCGCGACGCCCCTTCCAGTCTGGGGCATCATCGCCGGCAAATCGCTGGCAGTCGTCACCGTCGTGTTCTTTCAGTCGATCATCCTGGGCGCCATCGGATTGGGCCTCGGTTGGCGTCCGCACGTTGCCGGGCTGCTTCTCGGAGCGGTGGTGATCGCGCTCGGCACCGCGGCCTTCGCAGCGCTCGGCCTGTTGCTCGGCGGAACGCTCAAGGCCGAGGTCGTGTTGGCGGTTGCCAACCTGATGTGGTTCGTCTTCGCCGGTCTGGGCGCTCTCACGTTGGGCGGCGGGTTGGTGCCGCGCGACGTCGAGTGGGTGGCCAGGCTGACGCCGTCGGGCGCGCTGACTGAGGCGCTGACGCGGGCGCTCATGTTGCGAGTGGATTGGCTCGGTGTCGTCGTGCTCGGGGTCTGGGGCGTGCTCGCCGCGCTGACCGCCCGACGGCTGTTCCGGTTCACCTGACCTCCACATGACCGTCGTGGTCGGTATCGACGCTTGTCCCGGCGGCTGGGTCGGCATCGAGCTGTGCGGCGGAGCCTTCGTTTCCGCCCATTGGGGAACGGCGCTGGAAACCGTCGCCGGCCGTGTTCCCGAGGCCGCGATCATCGCCGTCGACATCCCGCTCGGGCTGCTCGACGACCGTTGGCGCGAGGCCGACCGAGCAGCCAAGGCCTATCTCGGCGCGCGCCGTTCGAGCGTGTTCATGACGCCGCCCCGCGCCGCGCTGACCGAGGACACCCACGCAGTGGCGACTGCTCGGTGCCGCGACCTGACCGGCAATGGCTTCAGCATTCAGGCCTGGGGCTTGAAAGCCAAACTGCTTGAGGCGAATTCGCTCTACGATTCTGGTCGCTACCCACTGCGGGAAGTGCACCCCGAGGTCTCGTTCACCGCGATGGGATTGACGGCCCCTCACGGCAGCAAGAAGTCGTGGCGCGGTCAGCGCGAACGCCTCCGGATGCTTCACAACAACGGCATCGACTTGCCTGACGAGTTGGGCATCGCCGACAAGGTGCCCCCCGACGACGTTCTCGACGCCGGGGCGGCTGCCTGGAGCGCCGATCGCATCGCTCGGGGGCAAGCCACCCTGCTGCCCGCCCGCCCGCAGCTGGACGAGCGGCGCCGACCCGTCGCCATCTGGTACTGACCCGTCGCAATCTGGTACTGACCCGTCGCCATCTGGTACTGAGTGAAAGCACATCTACTACGGGTCGTAGTGGAGGTGATTTAGGATCGGTTCGTGGATCTGTTCGCCCGGCCCAGCGTGCGCGCGCAGCGCGTCATCGCCGCACTGGTGATCCTCACGCAGGGCGGCATCGCGGTGACCGGGGCGATCGTCCGGGTTACCGCGTCCGGGCTGGGCTGTCCGACGTGGCCGCAGTGCTTCCCGGGGAGTTTCACGCCCGTGACGGTGTCTGAGGTGCCGCGAATCCATCAGGCCGTGGAGTTCGGCAACCGGATGATCACGTTGGGCGTCGTGGTGACGGCGATCCTCGTCGTGTACGCCGTCACCAGAGCGCGCCGGCGCGCCGAAGTGCGGGTGTTTGCGTGGCTGATGCCCGCGTCGACCGTCGTGCAGGCGGTCATCGGCGGCGTGACCGTGCTGACCGGGCTGCTGTGGTGGACGGTTGCCCTTCATCTGCTCGCGTCGATGACGATGGTGTGGCTCGCGGTGCTGCTCTACGTCAAGATCGGTGAACCCGACGATGGCGCGCCGCGGCTGTTGGTGCCGAACCCTTTGCGCTGGTTGGTTTTTCTGATCGCAGCCAACCTGGCGGCCGTGCTCGTCACCGGCACACTGGTGACGGCCGCCGGCCCCCACGCAGGCGATACCAGCCCGGCACACACCGTGCCGAGGCTGCATGTCGAGATCACCACGCTGGTGCACGCGCACTCGTCGTTGCTGATCGGCTACCTGGCGTTGCTGATCGGCCTAAGCTTTGGACTGCTCGCCGTGTCCGCGCCCCGCCCTGTGCTGCTGCGGCACGGTGTGCTCATCGCACTGGTCTGCGTGCAGGTCCTGGTGGGGACGGTGCAGTACTTCACCGGCGTGCCCGCTGCGCTGGTCGCCGCCCACGTGGCGGGCGCTGCGGCGGTGACGGCCGCTACCGCCGCGCTATGGGCGTCGATGCGAGAGCGGACCGAGACCGAGTCGCTCTAGTGCTGATGCGAGGCACCGCGCGAATTCTCGCTGCGCCAGGTCACGGGTCGTGTCGTCAAGTTGCATCCATCCCAGCGATGGCTCGATGAGTTCCAGTTCCAGCAGCCGCGGATCGTCGATGCCGCCGATCACGTCGACGCGCGCGTAAAGAAACTCGCGGGGGGACATGTTCAACAGCTCGGCAGCGGCCGCCAGGGCGGCGAAACCGACGTCCCATATCTCGAAGTCCGGTTCGGCGGCCGTGAGGGTTTCGGTGGCATAGGTGCCGGTCGCGTCCAGTTCGACCCGCTGCCCCTGCGGAGGCAGGATCGCGGCCTTCGTGAAGGCGTGTGACGCCTTGGCGCCGAGGAACACCAGCGCAGTTTCGCCCGCCTGCTCGATGCGCTCGTCGTAAGGCTGCACCAGCACACTGCGGCCCCCTGCCTGCAATGCGGCGGCGTGCGCCAGCGCCGCATCGCGGTCGGTGAACCGTTGCGCGCCCACCGCGCCCGCACCCGTGGACGGCTTGACCACGACCTGCTCCGCCCCCGGTAACCGGACCGGCTCCCCAGGCGTGAAAACTGCGCTGGGCACGGTGGGCACCGACCGGCGCGCCAGATCCAGCAGGTAGCGCTTGTCGGCGTTCCACGCGACGACCTTCGGGGCGTTGAGCAGTTGCCGCACGTTCGCCGTCCACGACAGAAACTCTTCGAGACGATCCGCGTAGTCCCACGTCGCCCTCAGGACGACGACGTCGGCGCGGACAGTGTCGGGGTCGTCCCACGGCAGCCATCTGGCGTGCAGACCGCGGCGGCGCAACGCCTGTACCAGACCGGCGTCGTCACCGTCCCCCGCCGGCAATTTCCTACAGCCGGCGAGCACAATGCGCGGATGGAACACGTCCGGCCGGGCGAGCTTCATAGCCGGGGATGATAGTGAGATGCACGCAATCGAAGTCGCCGAACACGGCGGTCCCGAGGTCCTCCGCTACGTCGAGAAGCCCGAGCCCTCGCCCGGCTCCGGCCAGGTGCTGATCAAGGCGGAAGCCATCGGGGTCAACTACATCGATACCTACTTCAGATCCGGCGCCTATCCGCGCGACGTGCCGTTCATTCTCGGTCAGGAGGTATGCGGCACCGTAGCGGCGGTGGGCGATGACGTCGCCGCACTGCGTGTCGGCGACAGGGTGGTTACGGTCGGGGCCGACGGTTCGTACGCCGAATACAGCGTCGCACCGGCAGCTTTTGCGGTACGCGTACCCGACGGGGTGGCTTCCGACGTGGCCGCCTCCGCGCTGCTCAAGGGCATGACCGCGCACTACCTGATCACTTCTGTGTACCCGGTGCAGCGGGGCGACACCGTGCTGGTACACGCGGGCGCCGGCGGTGTCGGCATGATCCTCACCCAGTGGGCAACGAAGATGGGCGCCAAGGTGATCACCACCGTGTCGACTCCGCAGAAGGCCGAGCTGTCACGGCAAGCCGGTGCGGTCGAGGTCCTCGACTACCCCGGCGATCCAGGCGAGTTCGG
>JAFAWC010000196.1 GCA_019242135.1 Mycobacteriaceae bacterium
TGACACTAGCGACGGTTCGGGGCTGCGGTGCCGGCAAGCGTCTCACCCGCTGGCTCGTCATGGCAGCGCTCCGCCTTCCCCTGAATTGCCGCGGCCGGTCTGTAACGGTGTTACATTGCCACTGTAGCGGCCGGCGGGGGCAGACAAGGGAGTTATCGTGTTCGACCTCAAGATCACCGGCGGCACCGTGGTAGACGGAACGGGTGGCGACCGCTTCCACGCGGATGTGGCCGTCAAGGACGGTACGATCGTCGAGATTCACCGCCGCGGGCGCGCGGACCCGCCGTTGGAAGGCGAGGCGGCCGACACGATCGATGCGACCGGAATGATCGTCGCGCCGGGCTTCGTGGATCTTCACACCCACTACGACGGTCAGGTCAGCTGGGATGACCTCCTCGAGCCCTCCAGCAACCACGGCGTGACCACGGTCGTCGCCGGCAACTGCGGCGTCGGTTTCGCGCCCGTGCGGCCCGGGCGCGAGGAGTGGCTCATCGAACTGATGGAGGGCGTGGAAGACATTCCGGGAACCGCGCTGTCCGAAGGGATCACCTGGGGCTGGGAGAGTTACGCGGAGTACCTCGACGTGATCGGCAAACGCGAGCTTGCCATCGACATCGGAAGCCAGATCGCGCACGGAACCGTCCGCGCGTACGCGATGGGGGAGCGCGGCGCCCGCAACGAGCCCGCGACCCCGCAGGACATCGAGATGATGAGCCGGATCGTGCGCGAGGCAGTGGAGGCCGGTGCGCTGGGATTCTCGTCGTCACGCACGCTCGCGCACCGCGCCATGGACGGTGAACCCGTCCCGGGCACCTTCGCGGCCGAAGAGGAGCTTTTCGCGCTGGGCCGGGCGATGGCGGCCGGTGGCGGCGCGGTCTTCGAGCTCGCGCCGCAGGGTGCTGCGGGGGAGGACATCGTGGCGCCGAAGAAGGAGATGGAATGGATGCGGCGGCTGGGCGCCGAGATCGACTGCGCGCTGAGCTTCGCACTGATCCAGGTGGACGCCGACCCCAACCTGTGGCGCGAGCAGCTGGACATCTCAGCGGCCGCCCACGAGGCCGGTAGCCGGCTGCACCCGCAGGTCGCGGCGCGCCCCTTCGGCATGCTGCTCGGCTTCCCCGGTCACCACGCCTTCGCCCACCGCCCGACCTATCAGCGGCTGAAGGGCCAGTGCACCCGAGAGGAACTCGCTGAACGGCTGGCCGATCCCGCGGTCCGGGCGGCCATCCTGTCCGAGGACGACTTGCCGATCAACCCTGATGTGCTGTTCGACGGCATGTTTGCGTTCGCCCAACATTCGGCGGAGCGGCTGTATGACCTCGGTGAGCCGCCCGACTACGAACCCACCGGCGACCGCACCGTCGCCGCGATCGCCCGCCAACGCGGCGAGGATCCGCTGACCACGATGTACGACCTCATGCTGGAGGCCGATGCCGGCGCGATGCTGATGCTGCCGCTGTTCAACTACGCCGCGGGCAATCACGAAGCGATCCGCGAGATGATGACTCACCCCGCCGCTGTGCTGGGACTTTCCGACGGCGGCGCGCACTGCAGCATGATCTGTGACGCCTCCTATCCCACCTTCCTGCTGACCCACTGGGCGCGCGACCGGCAGCGGGGCGAAAAGTTGCCGCTGGAGTACGTCGTGCGCAAGCAGTCCCACGACACCGCGCAGCTATTCGGGCTTTCTGACCGCGGTGTCATCGAGGTCGGCAAGAAGGCCGACGTCAACATCATCGACATGACGGCGCTGGCGCTGCATGCCCCCCGGATGGCCTACGACCTACCGGCCGGCGGTCACCGGCTCGTCCAGGATGCCTCCGGCTACCGGGCCACGATCGTCAGTGGCGTCGTGACGCGCCGCGACGGCGTCGACACCGGCGCTCGCCCCGGTCGGTTGGTGCGGGGGGTTCGCTGAGCGATAGTCCCAGCTGGGGACCGGGACGGAAGAAGGTGCGAACAACGCGGGGCTGTGAAGCGCGTGTGTTCCACGCCCTTTGATGCTGGCCGGTATAAGCTGCAGCCGATCGAATCGAAGGTGGCATGCCGGCGCGGGGGTTGTCTT
>JAFAWC010000199.1 GCA_019242135.1 Mycobacteriaceae bacterium
GAGGTCCACACGACGGGCTGCCCGTCCCAAACCTCGGCCGGCTTCGGCGGCGCCCACGCCGGCGGTTCTTCACCCATCACCGGCGCCGGCGGCGGGAGAGGGTCGGCTCGCGCGGCTGACGCGCCGAGACCCAAAATGGCTGCCGCGAGACCACCGGCGACCGCGACGACCGACAACCTGGACTTCAACGAAGTCATCAGCACAACCCCTCAGGAACGCTCGTTCGGGCCCCAGTTCCAGACGGTCGGGTCATCGGCCGGGTAGTTCATGCACACGTCGGTCGCTTTCGCCACGACGCCCTTGTTGTTGAAGAACAGCTTGGCCCAGTTGCCCCAGTGCGTCGCCATCTGCTCGTAATAGACGTTGGTCGCGGTGTCCTCGGAGTACTGGCGGCGGCCGGCGTAATCCAGCGAGAAGAACCAATAGATCCGGTCGCGTGCGGCGTCCTCGACATCGACCGGCCGATTGTTGTAGTCGATCATGTAGCGCTCGTAGTAGACCGGCGAAGTGTCCCGAGTCGCGGCCATGTACTGGTCGACCGTGCAGGTGGTCTTGAGCATGCGGTTAGGTATCGGGTAGTCATCGGTGGCGTCGGCCGAGGCAATGCCCGGCACCGCCACCAGACCCGCGCTCACGGCGGCAGTGGCCACACCCGCGCGTACCAGGGCCTTCAGACGGTTTCCCATGGTGGCTCCTACTCCTCGGATCTCTCACAGGCTCCGAATGTGGGCGGCTCCTGACGAAGCGACGGTGGGCTACCGCGCACCCTCGTCAAGACCGGCCCTTCCGTATCTAGATATTAGCTTGCCTAATTCTGTTCAGGGCGCCTACCGTACCTTTTTCGTCGAGCGGATGGATCGGGCGGCGCGGGCTCGTCCCTCCTTATTCTGCTCTTAGGAGTTCCCATCGGTCGCAATCCTGGTCCAACGGCGGGGTTCTCGGGTATCCAACCCTCGCAGAGGGGTCAGAGGGCGGAGGATGAACGATGGCCGGTGCCGGCGACGCGAAAGCAGGTCATGACCGCGAGGCGGACGCCCCACCGTGCAATCCGGTGGAACGAGTAATCCGTAAGTTCGACAGCTGGCAACAGCGGCACACGGTCGTTGGGTTCCCCATCGCGGTGATTAAGAAATTCGGCGATGACGAAGCCGGGAACCTGGTGTCGCTCTTGGCGTATTACTCCTTCCTCGCGGCGTTTCCCCTGCTGCTTGCGTTCACCGCCGTCCTCGGTGTGGCGTTGCGCAGCCATCCCCAACTCCACGAGAAAGTCGTGAGTTCGGCGTTCGCCGAATTCCCGATCGTCGGTGGCCAGATACACGACCAACTCGGTGTGGAAGCCTTCAGCGGCACCTTCCCCTCGTTGGTCATCGGAATCGCCGGGGCTGTCTTTGGCGGCCGAGGGTTCGCGCATGCTTTGCAGAAGACGCTGAACACTGTGTGGGCGGTGCCCAAGACTGACCGGCCCGGCTTTCTTCCGCGTTACTTGCGGACCTTCGCACTGCTGTTGCTGCTGGGACTGATCGTCGTCGTGACCGGTGCCGCCAGTACCGCCGCTGGGACGGCGGCATCGCTGGGATTTGGCGGCGTACCGGCACGTATCGTCAGCCTCGTCGTCGGGACAGCTTTGGGTTTCTGCTTCTTCCTCGTGCTCTTTCGGGTCGCGGCCGCCGGCGAGGTGTCGACCCGGTCGATGATGTTCGGCGCTGCGTTCAGCGCATTGGGCTGGCAGGTTTTGCTCACGGTGGCCGGGATCGTCGTCGCTCATCAGTTGCGCCACGCTCACGCGATCGCCGGGTTGTTCGGTGCCGTCCTAGGGCTGCTCGCATGGCTGGCGCTTCAGGCGACCGTCATCGTCTACGCGATCGAGGCTGACGTCGTTCGCGCCCGACGTCTGTGGCCAAGGAGCATCGTGCAACCTCCGCTAACCGCTGCCGACAAGTCCTATTACAGCGACGCCCTGCGAGCCGAATCGCAGCGACCCGAACAACGGCTCCACATCGCCTACGAAACAGACGAACTGCAAAACCCTCGCTGACCGGCACAATGCCCGGTGCCAGCAAACAGCATGCGGGCGAAGTGGTGTGCGGTCACTCAATCGGCCGGAAAGGTCGCATTTCGATGTCTTCGCCGATAACCAGTGCGGTCCCGGCGGGCACTTCCCGCCACAACCCGGGCAGACGGGTCAGTCGCTCAGAGACCACCACCCGGGCATCACCACCGAAATGCGTCAACCGGTCGTTGTCGGGATAGA
>JAFAWC010000628.1 GCA_019242135.1 Mycobacteriaceae bacterium
TCGCTCCGAAATCGGTACCCACCTCCGTGCAGTGCTTGGCGAGGATTTCCGACTTCCGTTTGAAGGCTTCCGGCTCGGGCGTGAAGTTGGTGTACTGAGCGTACTTCGCCGCGACGCGTAACGTCTTTTTTTCACCGCCACCGGCGATCCACAGCGGGATACCGCTGGGCTGCAACGGCTTCGGCTGCACGATCGCCCCGTCAGCGTGGTAGTGCCGGCCATCAAAGCTGACCTGGCCGTCGCGCCAGGCGGCACGCATGATCTGCACACCCTCGTCGAGGCGCGCCAGCCGCTCCCCCGCCGACGGGAAGCCGTAACCGTAAGCGCGCCATTCGTGTTCATACCACCCGCCACCGATGCCCATCTGCAGGCGACCACCGGAGATCACGTCGACCGTGGCGGCGACTTTCGCCAAGTAGACGGGGTTGCGGTAGCTCATCGCGGTGCACATCTGACCGAGCTTGATCCGCGACGTCGAAGCGGCGTAGGCGGCCATCAGGCTCCACGCCTCGTGGGTGGCCTCGGCGGTCGGCACCGGCACGGTGTGGAAGTGGTCGTAGACCCACAGCGAGTCCCACCCGCTTTTATCGGCGTGGTCGGCGAGTCCCCGCATCACGTCCCAGTGCCGGTCCGGCGGAATGCCGACCAGATCGAGACGCCAGCCCTGTGGGATGAAGAGTCCGAATCGCATACCTGGGACTGTAGGGGTCCGGCATCAACGCGCGGTGACCGCCCGCTCGGAGACCATCGGGGGCGGCCGCCAGCCGCCCAGTTCCTTCTCCAGCAGTGCCGCGACGGCCAGCGCGGTCTCGTCCTGCCATGGGCGCGCCACAACCTGGACACCGACAGGCAGCCCTTCGTCCGAGGTTCCGCATCGCACCACCGCGGCGGGCCACCCGGTCAGGTTGTGCACCATCATGTGCGAGAAGTCGCTGATCTCGACCAGTCCGTGGTGATGCGGCTTTGCCGGTGTCGGCATCGCCGGACAGATGATGACGTCGAAATCGGCCATGAACGCGAGCATCTCGATGCGGTACGCGTCGATGTCAACGAACCGGCTCCTCGCCTCGGACAGCGAGAAGTCGACCAGACGGGCCTGCCTGAGGAACTCGGCGAGCTCCTCCGACGGGTCGGTCGCGCCGAGCGCCGAGAGGTCGTCCTCAAAGCCCCTCCCCCGGTCCCCGCCCAGAAACACCGACTCCCACAACAGGTTCATGGTGCGACCCACGCAGGCCGGCGCGGCGTGCTCAACTGCAGCGACGTGTGACGTGACGGCCTCGACCGCCGCGCTCACGACGGACGCCACGTCGTCGGTGGGTGGCGAAATGCCGTCGTCGAGGTAGGTGGCCACGCGAAGGCCTTTTAGGTCGACGTGCTCGGGCCGACCAAGCGGCGCGGGCGCCGCGTAGGGATCACGCAAGTCCGGGCCGTTCATGATCGACAGGGCCAGGTAGAGATCCTGCACCGTCCGGGCCAGCGGCCCGTAGCAGTTGAAGGGCCCGAAGACACCCAGTGCGTCACCGAAAACACTGCCCGTCCGGGGAATTCGTCCGTGCGTCGGCTTCAGCCCGGCGATGCCGGTGTTGTGGCAGGGCTGCCGGATGCTGCCGCCGCCATCGGAACCGACACTGAGTGCGGCACCTCCCGCCGCCACCAGTGCGGCCGACCCGCCGCTGCTGCCCCCCGGGGTGCGCGACAGGTCGTAGGGATTGTTGGTGCGGCCATAGAGGTTGTTGTTCGATTCGCCTCCTCTGCCCATTTCGGGAACGTTCGTCACGCCAAGCACAATCGCGCCTTCCGCGCGCAGCCTGGCCACCGCCGTCGCATCCTGCTCGGCGACCGTCCGCAGAACGGGGCAGCCGCCCGAGCAGGCCAGCCCGGCCACCAGCATGACGTCCTTGACGGCGATCGGCAGGCCGTGCGCGCGACCCAACGGCTCGCCGCGCGCCGCTCGGTTGTCGGCGTCATCGGCCTGTGTCAGGCATTTTTCGGGTTCAGTGGCCGCCACCAACGCGTTGAGGCGTGGATTGACCGCGTCGATGCGGGCCAGGTGCGCCTCGACGACTTCCCGGCACGACACCGACCCATCCGACATCTTCTGAACCAGTTCGTGAGCCGGCAAGTGGCAGAGGTCGTTCATGCTTACTCCCGTTGATCAGGGCTGTTAACCTGACGCCTGCGCAACCACCCGAATGTAGGACGTGATGGACTCCGCCCAAGGGTTATCGCCGGAATTGACCGATCGCCGTGCCGCGCGGCTGCGCTACGAGCGCGTACGCGGTGCGCATCTCGGCGCGGTGCGAGCCGCGCTCGAGGACCACGTCGGTCGCCTCGAGTGGTCGCGTGAGCAGATTGAGCGCTACCGCGATCACCGACTGCGCGCGTTGCTGGGGTACGCATGCTCACGGTCGCCGTTCCACGCCCGGCGGCTGGGCGGTTTTGACGTGTCGTCGGCGTCGGTGGCTGACCTCGCATCAGTTCCGGTGATGACGAAGCAGGACGCGCAGGAACAGTGGGACTCGATCGTGACGACACCATCACTGACTCGCGTGTGGGCGGAGCGCATTCTTGCTGAGCAGCAATGGTTTTCATACACGTCCGCTGATCAGCAAGTGTTCAGTTCGGGTGGCTCAAGTGGGGTGCGGGGCGTCTACGTCTGGGACTGGCAGTTCTTTGTGAGCGTTGCCTGCCTGGCGTGGCGGGTGCAAGCGCGCGAGGGCCGGCGCGGATCGGTGGCTGATGCCGCCGGCCAGGCGGCTCCGGTGGCTGATGCCGCCGGCCAGGCGGCTCCGGTGACCGGGGCGCGGCTCGCTGTACTTGAGGCGGGAGTTCCCCCGCACGCGAGCACCCCGCTGTTCGACGTGCCGACAATTGCCGGGATGGAGAGCGTCGTGATCGCCGCCGGTGCGCCGTTCGACGAGGTGGTGGCTGCGGTGTCAGCTGCCCGGCCAACGCATCTGGTCGGGTACGCGAGCGTGGTGGGACGACTTGCCCGCGCCACCTTGGCGGGCGAACTCGACCTTCGCCCCGTACAGGTCAGCACGAACTCCGAGCCGCTACTCGACGAGGACCGACAGGCAATCCGCGCCGCATGGAATGTGCCGGTTCACAATCTTTGGGGATCCACCGAGATCGGTGTGCAAGCGGTCGGGTGCGGTGTGGGCGAGGGACTGCACGTGTGCGAGGACGAGGTGATCCTCGAGCGGGTCGACGAGGGCGGGACGCTGGTCGGCCCCGACCAGCCTTCCGCACGCACGCTGGCGACCGGGCTGGCC
>JAFAWC010000691.1 GCA_019242135.1 Mycobacteriaceae bacterium
AAGCTCATGCCAGGAGTGCAGGATCGCGTCATCGTCGTCACCGGAGCCGGCGGCGGACTGGGCCGGGAGTACGCCATGACCCTCGCGAAAGAAGGCGCGAGCGTGGTGGTCAACGACCTCGGGGGCGCTCGCGACGGCACCGGTGCCGGACATTCGATGGCCGACCAGGTGGTGGCCGAAATCCAAGAAGCGGGTGGCCGGGCGGTCGCAAATTATGACTCCGTCGCCGAGGCCGAGGGCGCAGAGAAGATCGTCAAGTCCGCGCTCGACGAGTTCGGCGCGATTCACGGCGTGGTGAGCAACGCGGGCATCCTGCGCGACGGCACGTTCCACAAGATGCCGTTCGAGAACTGGGACGCGGTGCTCAAGGTGCACCTGTACGGCGGCTACAACGTCATCCGCGCGGCGTGGCCGCACTTCCGCGAGCAGAGCTTCGGCCGTGTCGTCGTGGCGACCTCGACCAGCGGCCTGTTCGGCAACTTCGGTCAGGCGAATTACAGCGCGGCCAAGCTCGGCCTGGTCGGCTTGATCAATACGCTGGCGCAGGAGGGCGCGAAGTACAACATCAAGGCCAACGCCGTGGCGCCGATCGCGGCGACCCGAATGACGCAGGACATTTTGCCGCCTGAGGTGTTCGAAAAGCTGGCACCGGAGTATGTGGCGCCGGTGGTGGCGTATCTGTGCAGCGAGGAAGTGCCCGACACCGCGTCGGTGTTCATCGTCGGTGGCGGCAAGGTGCAGCGCGCGGCGCTGTTCGAAAACGACGGTGTGACATTCTCGGACGTGCCGTCCGTCGACGACGTGGCGGCCAGGTGGAGCGAGATCGACGACCTGTCGGCGGCGAAACAGGCCACGTTCTCGCTCAGCTGACGTGAAAGCGGTCGTCGCCGAGGAGCTTTGCGGGCCTTCGGGACTGGCCTATCGGGACGTCGACGACATTCCCGACCAGGTTGACGGTGCGGTCGTCATCGACGTGCGCGCGGCGGGGGTGTGCTACCCGGACCTGCTGGTGATCCGCGGTGAGTACCAGATGAAGGCGCCGGCGCCGTTCATTCCCGGCTCGGAGGTTGCCGGCGTGGTGCGGTCGGCTCCCGAGGACTCGGGTTTGCGGCCGGGCGACCGGGTGGCCGCGGGCACCATGCACGGCGGCTACGCGGAGCGCATCGCCGTGTCACCCGACAGCGTGGTACACACGCCCGCCGGCCTGGACGACGCGCAGGCCGCCGCTCTGATGCGCAACTACTCCACGATGTATTTCGCGCTGGCACGCCGCGCCGCTCTGCGGCCAGGGGAGACCGTCCTGGTACTTGGGGCGGCGGGGGGCGTCGGTTCGGCCGCGGTGCAGGTCGCAAAGGCGCTGGGCGCCAGGGTGATCGCTGCGGTGCACCGGACCGGGGCGGTGGGGTATGTCGCGGCCCTGGGTGCCGATGTCGTGCTGCCACTCACCCAGGGCTGGCTGTCGGCGGTACGCGAGCACACCGGCGGGGTCGGGGTGGACGTCGTCGTCGACCCGATCGGAGGGGACGTGTTCGACGATGCGATCCGCGCGTTGGCGGCGGAGGGCAGGTTGCTGGTGATCGGTTTCGCGGCAGGAAAGATCCCGACGATCAAGGTGAACCGGCTGCTGCTGCGCAACGTCGGGGTGCTCGGGGTGGGGTGGGGCGAATACTTCCTGACCCACCCCGGTGCCGAGCAGTTGTTCGGTTTCGGTGTGTGCCAGCTGGTCGCTGCCGGTATGAAACCTCCTGCGCCGGTCACGTATCCGCTGTCGAAGGCAGCCGAGGCGCTGCAACTTCTCGCCGACGGCGAAGTGGTGGGCAAGCTCGTGCTGGAGCCGCATCGGTCGTGACCGCCGCCGGCACGTTCTTGGTCGCGTTGGTGATCGCCGTCGGGCTGGTCAGCATCGTCGTGCCGCTGGTGCCGGGAACATTGTTGATATACGGCGCGATTGCGGTGTGGGCTTATTCGGTGCACACCGTGGTGTCGTGGGTGGCGCTGGGTCTGGTCACGGTGGTGGTCGGCGCGGCGACGGTGATCAAGTATCTGTGGCCGGCGCGGCGGATGCGGCTGCCGTTGTCGACGCTATTCGCCGGCGGGGCGCTGGGTGTGGTCGGGTTCTTCGTGATTCCGGTGTTCGGGTTGCTTCTCGGGTTCGTCTGTGGAGTGTATCTCGCCTCGCTGCGGGGCGGTGATTACCGGCGTGCGTGGGCGTCGACGGTGCAGGCGGTCAAGGGAGTGGCGCTGTCGGTCGGCATCGAGATGGTGGGTGGGCTTGCGGCGACGGTGATCTGGGTGGTTGCGGTGCTGGTTTCGTGAGGGTGCGTTGGTGTTGAGTGTGCGCTGGCTGCGTTCAGTGTGAATGTAGCGCGGCGAAATCGCCGAAACCCCCCAGCCAGTTCACAATCAACGCGGTGGATGCACACTCGGGTCAGCTGGTACACACTCGATTCACATGAGTGCGGCGCGCAGCGCTGCGACCTCGGGCGGCGAGACGCCCGCCGCATCCAGAAATGCCTCCAGCGACCCGTACGTGTCGTCGATGCTGTTGCGGGCCGCGACCAGGTACTCCTCACGTACGCCGAGCACCTCGTCGGTCAGTCGGGCTTCGGCGAACATAACTGCCTCGGGTGTCGCTTCTGTGCCGGTGCGCTCGTCCACGATTTCGAGGATGCGGTCGCGCAGCTCGGGGACGGAATCGTTGCTGCGCAGATAGTCGGCCAGGATGGCGGCGCGGTCAACGCCCATCGTCTCGAGCACGACCGCCACGGCGAAGCCCGTGCGATCCTTGCCCGCGAAGCAATGAGTGATCACGGGGCGTCCGCTGCCGAGTAGCGAAATGACCTGGCGTACTGCGTTTCGTGCCCCGGCGAGCGTCGCGAAGCGCCGGTACTCCTCGGTCATGTACCGGGCCGCCGCGTCGGCCACGGGTTCGTCGGTCGGCTCTTCGGTCAGCATCCGGGTGAACGACTGCTCGTGGGGTGCCTCGCCGTCGGAATCCTCGGCCAGGTCCGGGAACGGCAGCAGGTGGATCGCGACGTCATCGGGGACCTGGCCGCGTCCGCGGCGTTCGACCTCGCGCGGCGAGCGCAGATCGGCGACGTCGGTGATACCCAGCCGGCGAATTTCCGCGCGCCCGCCGGGCTGCAGTGTGCTCAGCTCGCTGGACCGGAAGAACCGACCCGGACGCAAACCCGTAGCGTCGGCCACATCGCGAAAGTTCCACGCACCATCGAGCTTTGGCATCGTCAGGTGACCGCCGCGGCGAACGCGCCCTTTTCCCGGCCGATTTCGGCACGGGCAATCGTGCGCATGTGCACCTCGTCGGGGCCATCGAAGATCCGCATGGCCCGGTGTGTTGAGTACAGCCTTGCCAGCGGGGTGTCATCGCTGACGCCCGCGGCGCCGTGCACCTGGATGGCTCGGTCGATGACGTCGCACGCCACCTTGGGGGCCACCGCTTTGATCTGTGACACGAGGAGGTGGGCTGCCTTGTTCCCGTGCTGGTCGATGGTCCACGCCGCCTTTTGGCACAGCAGGCGGGCCTGGTCGATTTCATTGCGGGACTTAGCGATCGACTCCCGCACCACACCCTGATCGGCGAGTGGCCGGTTGAACGCGACCCGGGTGCGGGCCCGGTGGACCATCAGGGCCAGCGCACGCTCGGCGGCGCCGAGCGCCCGCATGCAGTGGTGAATCCGGCCGGGACCGAGGCGCGCCTGGGCGATAGCAAAGCCCGAACCCTCTTCGCCCAGCAGATTAGCCACCGGCACGCGCACGTCCTCGTAGACGATCTCGCAGTGACCGTGCTGGTCCTGCCAGCCGAACACCGGGGTCGAGCGCACGATCGTCACCCCGGGCGTGTCGATCGGCACCAACACCATCGACTGCTGCTGGTGGCTGGCGGCCTCCGGATTGGTGCGGCCCATCACGATCAGGATCTTGCACCGCGGGTCGGCCGCACCCGATGTCCACCACTTGCGCCCGTTGATGACGTAATCGTCGCCGTCGCGGACGATCGAGGTCTCGATGTTGCGGGCATCGCTGGACGCTACGGCCGGCTCGGTCATCGAGAACCCGCTGCGAATCTCGCCATTCAGCAGCGGCTCAAGCCACTGCTTGCGCTGTTGCTCGGTGGCGAACAGGTGCAGCGTCTCCATGTTGCCGGTGTCGGGGGCCGCGCAGTTGGTGACTTCCGGGGCGATCTCCATGCTCCAGCCAGTCAATTCGGCCAGCGGCGCGTAGTCGGTGTTCGTCAGGCCGGACACCGAGGGCAGAAACATGTTCCACAGCCCACGTTCGCGGGCCAAATTCTTCAGTTCCTCGATGATCGGCGGCACCGTGTGGTCGTCGAGGCCCTTCTCGAGGCGATAGCTCTCGTAGTCGGCCTCGGCCGGAAAGACGAATTCGGTCATGAACGCCGACAGCCGCTTGTGGTAATCCTGTGCCTTTGCCGACATCGCGAAGTCCATGACCGCCACCTTACTTCTCTGTGCGTTGGCGCCGTTTCTGCGAGTCGTCTACATATCTGGTCGATGTCGGGCGTTTTGACGACGGCGTCAGCGACTGGATGCAACACTTGTAATCGTTATGCGATACACCGCCCGCGGGTGAACGAGAAAGTGCGCGTGGTGGTCGGTGACGATCACCCGCTATACCGAGACGGCGTCGTTCGAGCGCTCACGTCGAGCGGCGCCGTCGACGTCGTGGCCGAAGCGGCCGACGGCGCGATGGCCTTGGAGCTGATCAAGGCTCATCAACCGGACGTCGCGGTGCTGGATTTCAGGATGCCGATCCTTGACGGAGTGCAGGTCGCGGCGGCGGTCCGAGAGGACAATCTGGCGACGCGGGTGTTGCTGGTGTCCGCATACGACGAGGGACCGGTCATCTACCGGGCGCTGCAGGAAGGCGCGGCGGGGTTCCTGGCGAAGGAAACCAGCCGATCCGAAATGGTCAAAGGGGTGCTCGACTGCGCGAAGGGGCTGGAGGTGCTGACGCCGGGCCTCGCTAACGGCTTGGTGCGAGAAATCCGACGGCGCAGCGACTCAACGCACACGCTGCTGACCACGCGCGAGCGCGAGGTGCTCAATCTGATTGCACGTGGACGGAGCATCGCCGAGATCGCTGAAGACCTATTCGTGGCGCGGTCGACGGTGAAGACCCACATTCAACGGTTGTACGAAAAGCTCGACGTCAACGATCGTGGCGCCGCGGTCGCGGAAGCGATGCGGCGCGGACTGCTGAAATAGCCGGTGGTTCGTGAATCCTGCGGTGTGCCACCCGGTCACGACCGCTGCCTCGATGCAGCGGCTGCCGTCTGCTGAGCAGGTGACCATCGCGGCGGGTCTGTGGGAAGCTTCCTTGATGCTCGCGTGGACGCGTCCATGACCCCGAAGGTGCGGGTGGTGGTGGGAGACGACCATCCCATGTTTCGTGAGGGCGTCGTACGCGCGCTCGTCATGAGCGGTGAGATTGACGTGGTGGGCGAAGCCGACGACGGTGCGAGCTCATTGGAGCTCATCAAGGAGCACCAGCCGGACGTCGCGCTGCTGGACTACCGCATGCCCGAGATGGACGGCGCGCAGGTGGCGGCCGCAGTGCGGCGCGACGCGCTCGCCACCCGGGTTCTGCTCCTGTCCGCGCACAACGAATCCGCGATCGTCTACCACGCGCTCGCCGAAGGAGTGGCCGGGTTCTTGCCGAAGGAATCCTCGCGCAGCGAGATCGTCAGCGCGGTCCTCAACTGTGCGAGGGGCCGCGACGTGCTCTCGCCCGCGGTGGCCGAAGGCCTGGCGGCCGAAATCCGCCGCCGTGCCGAACCCGACGCACCGGTTCTGAGCCCACGCGAACGCGAAGTGCTCGACCTGATCGCAGAGGGTCTGAGCGTTCCGGCGATCGCCGCGCGACTGTATCTGGCGCCGTCGACGGTGAAGACCCATGTGCAACGGCTCTACGAGAAGCTCGGCGTCAGCGACCGCGCCGCCGCGGTTGCCGAGGCGATGCGGCGCCGCTTGCTGGAATAGCGTAGGGGGCTTGGCGACGCCGAAATCTGCGTGAGGATCGTGGATCGGGCGGCGGGACGACCATGGTGCAGAATTCGCCGCAACCGACTGGCTACTTCGCCGTCAGCGACCGCGCGATGACCAGACGCTGAATCTGGTTGGTGCCCTCGAAGATCTGCATGATCTTGGCCTCCCGCATATAGCGTTCGACGCGGTAGTCGCGGGTGTAGCCGACCCCGCCAAGCACCTGGACGGCGTCGGTGGTCACCTTCATCGCGGCGTCGGTGGCGATCAGCTTCGCCACGCTGGCCTGCGTGGAATAGGGACGTCCGGCGTCGCGGCGGCGGGCGGCGTCCAGATAGGTGGCCCGTGCGCTGGTCACGGCGGCGGCCATGTCGGCGAGCACAAAGCCCAGCCCTTGATGATCGATGATCTTGCGGCCGAAGGTGGTTCGCTCGTTGGCGTAGGCAGCCGCCTGGTCCAGCGCGGCCTGGGCCAGTCCAACCGCCACGGCCGCGATGCCGAGCCGACCCGAATCCAGCGCGGAAAACGCGATCTGAAGGCCTTGACCCTCCTCGCCGATCAACCGGTCCGCGCCGATGCGGGCGTGGTCGTAGAAGGCCGATGTCGTCGGAACGGCGGCAAGCCCCATCTTGTCTTCGGGCTTGCCGAAGGTCAGCCCCGGCAAGTCCGCGGGAACGAGGAAGCATGAGACGCCGCGTGGCCCGGTGCCGGTGCGGGCGAACAGCGTGTAGAAGTCGGCGATCCCGCCGTGGGTGACCCATGACTTCGACCCGTTGATCACGTAGCCGCCGTCGTCGCCGCGGGTGGCCGAGCACCTCAGCGCCGCCGCGTCGGATCCGGCCTGCGGTTCCGAGAGGCTGTAGGCGCCGATCTGCTCGCCGGACAGCATGGCCGGCAGCCAGCGCTTTTTCTGTTCGTCGGCCCCGAACATCAACAGCGGGTGAGCCGACAGGCTGTGCACGCTGACGGCCACTGCGATGGCCGCCCAGCGGGCGGCGATCTCCTCCAGTACCTGCAGGTACACCTCGAACGGCTGGCCACCTCCGCCCCACTGCTCGGGCTGGGGCAGGCTGAGCAGTCCGGCGGCGCCGAGTTGGGCGAACACGCCGTCGGGATATGATTCCGCTTTCTCGTGGGCGTCGACGATCGGCGTCAACACCTTGTCGGCAACGGTGCGGGCGAGGGCGATGAGGTCTGACGCCTCCTGGGTTGGCAGCAGACGCTCGACGGGCATGGAAAATGCATACCGCAGACTGTGGGCATACGCACGGGTGCGGGGGAGTAGAGATGACAGAGACGAGTGCCGAGGTCACGGTCGGCGTGGTGCGCGAGTCGGCCGCCGGCGAGCGCAGGGTGGCGCTGGTGCCGAAGGCGGTCGGCGCACTCGGCGCGCGCGGGCTTTCAGTCGTGGTGGAGTCCGGCGCCGGCGAAGGCGCCATGCTGCCCGACGACCTTTACACCGAGGCGGGCGCCGAGATCGGCGATGCCTGGGCCGCCGACATCGTCGTCAAGGTGGTGCCGCCCACCACGGACGAGGTGCAGAAGCTGCGGCGTGGGCAGACGCTGATCGGATTTCTTTCGCCGCTGAGCCCCGACAGCCCGGTGCCGGCGCTGCGGGAGGCCGGGGTGACTGGTTTCGCGGTGGAGTCGATCCCGCGGATATCGCGCGCGCAGGCGATGGACGCGCTGTCGTCGCAGGCCAACGTCTCGGGTTACAAGGCCGTGCTGCTGGCGGCCAGCGAGGCTACTCGGTTCTTCCCGATGTTGACGACCGCCGCGGGCACGGTAAAGCCAGCGACCGTGCTGGTCCTGGGCGTCGGCGTCGCGGGCTTGCAGGCACTGGCCACGGCGAAGCGGCTGGGCGCGCGCACCACCGGCTACGACGTGCGCCCGGAGGTGGCCGAGCAGGTTCGGTCGGTGGGTGCGCAGTGGCTGGACCTCGGCATCGACGCCGCCGGGGAAGGCGGCTACGCGCGGGAGCTGACCGAGGAGGAACGCGCCGAGCAGCAGAAGAAGTTGGAGGAGGCGATCACGGGCTTCGACGTGGTGATCACCACGGCGCTGGTGCCGGGCCGTCCCGCCCCTCGGCTGGTGACCGCCGAGGCGGTGCACGGCATGGCGCCCGGCAGCGTGGTGGTCGACCTGGCCGGGGAGACCGGCGGCAACTGCGAGCTCACCGAGCCGGGCCGCACCGTGGTCAAGCACGACGTGACGATCGCATCGCCGCTGAACCTGCCGGCCTCCATGCCCGAGCACGCCAGCGAGTTGTACTCCAAGAACATCACCGCGCTGCTGGAACTGCTTATCAAGGACGGCGCCTTGACGCCGGATTACGACGACGAAGTGGTCGCCGCCGCGTGTGTCACCCGGCAGGCAGAAAAGGGCTGATCATGTACGGAGAACTACTGGCCAACCTGGCGATACTCGTGCTGTCGGGTTTTGTCGGGTTCGCGGTGATCTCGAAGGTCCCCAACACCCTGCACACACCGCTGATGTCAGGCACCAACGCGATCCACGGCATCGTGGTGCTCGGCGCGCTGCTGGTGCTGGGCACCCTCGAACATCCGTCGTGGCCGCTGCGGATCATCCTGTTCGTGGCGTTGGTGTTCGGCACGTTGAACGTGATCGGCGGCTTCGTCGTCACCGACCGGATGCTGGGGATGTTCAAGGGCAAGAAGCCGGGCGCGGCAAAAGGCTCAGCTGGATCTGCGGCTGCGGCCGCGGGGGCGGACGGGCAAGTGAAGTGAACAACCTCGTCGCCGTGCTCTACATCGTGGCGTTTGCGATGTTCATCTACGGCCTGATGGGCCTGACCGGGCCGAAGACCGCGGTGCGCGGCAACTGGATCGCCGCGGCGGGCATGGCGGTGGCGGTAATCGCGACGCTGATCCAGATCCGGCATACCACCAACTGGCCGTTGATCATTGCCGGACTGCTGATCGGGGTGGTGTTGGGCGTGCCGCCCGCGCGGCTGACCAAAATGACCGCGATGCCGCAGCTGGTGGCGCTGTTCAACGGTGTGGGCGGCGGCACGGTGGCGCTCATCGCATTGTCGGAATTCATTGACACTAAGGGGTTCTCGGCGTTCAAACCTGGCGAGGCGCCCACGGCTCACATCGTGGTGGCGTCGCTGTTCGCAGCGATCATCGGCTCAATCTCGTTCTGGGGCTCGATTATTGCGTTCGGAAAGCT
Organism: Mycobacteriaceae bacterium; assembly: GCA_019242135.1. Taxonomy (GTDB): domain Bacteria; phylum Actinomycetota; class Actinomycetes; order Mycobacteriales; family Mycobacteriaceae; genus Mycobacterium. Next base: position 9,216 of record JAFAWC010000691.1, read on the forward strand.
GCAGGAGATCCTGCCCGGCCGGCCGATCGGGGTCGGCAAGGCGCAGCAACCACTGAACATCCTGCTGCTGCTGGCCGCGATCGCGTCGGCGATCGTCATCGGGCTGGCCGCCCACCCAGGCCAAGGCGCATCGCTGTGGTGGATGATCGGCCTGCTGGTCGCGGCCGGCGTGCTGGGCCTGATGGTGGTACTGCCAATCGGCGGCGCGGATATGCCGGTGGTGATCTCGCTGCTGAATGCGATGACGGGGTTGTCCGCTGCTGCAGCGGGTTTGGCGCTGGGCAATACAGCGATGATCGTGGCGGGCATGATCGTCGGCGCGTCGGGTTCCATTCTGACCAACTTGATGGCCAAGGCG
>JAFAWC010000321.1 GCA_019242135.1 Mycobacteriaceae bacterium
ACCCACGCAAAAATCGTACGCATTCGGTGAACGTCACCCCAGCAGCGTGCGGCCATTTTGGGACATGTCACATGCGGAGGCGAAGGAGTTCGACCGGCGTTCACCGAGAGTTTGCCGTGGCGCCCTGGCTGGCCACCGCGGCAGCTCCGGCCGCCGCCGCTTCCGGATCGAGGTATGACCCGCCGTGCAGGACCGGCGCGAGGTTCTCATCGAGGTTGTAGTGCAGCGGGATGCCGGTGGGAATGTTCAGGCCGACGACCTCATCGTCGGACATCTCGTCGAGGTACTTCACCAGCGCGCGCAGCGAATTGCCGTGGGCCGCGATCAGCACGGTCTTACCCAGCCGTAGATCCGGCACGATGACGTCGGTGTAGTACGGCAGGAACCGTGCCACCACGTCGGCCAGGCACTCGGTGAGCGGGCCGCCGCCGATATTGGCGTACCGGGGATCGGTGTCCTGGCTGAACCTGCTCCCGCGCTCAATCGGCGGCGGCGGCACGTCGTAGCTGCGCCGCCACTTCATGAACTGCTCCTCGCCGTACTTTTCTTTGGTCTCGGCCTTGTTGAGCCCTTGCAGTGCGCCGTAGTGGCGTTCGTTGAGCCGCCAACTGCGCTTGACGGGAATCCAGAGCCGATCAGCTGTGTCGAGTGCTAGATGCGCGGTCGTGATAGCGCGCCGCAAAAGCGAGGTGTACACCACGTCGGGGAGCAGGTTGTGCTCGGCGATCAGTTCGCCGCTGCGGATGGCCTCGGCCCTGCCCTTGTCGGTCAGGTCGACGTCCACCCAGCCCGTGAACAAGTTCTTCGCGTTCCAATCGCTTTCGCCATGGCGCAGCAGAACGAGCGTGCCGACATCTCCCATGATGGGAAGTCTCTCACGGGCGGTGCGAGCCCTCACGCTCATCGTCGCCGATCAGATGGGCGAAGGCTTCGAGGTTCTTCAACGATTCGCCGCGCGACACACGCCAGGCCCATTCCCGGCGGATGGAGCTGGAGAACCCGAGCTCCAATAGCGTGTTGAAGTCCTCGTCGACGGCCTCGAGCACCTGGCCGAGCACCCGATCAATCTCGTCGGCGGTCACTGACGCCAACGTCATCCGTCCGACGAGGTATACGTCGCCGAGGTTGTCCAGTGTGTACGCGACGCCGTAGAGCCGCCGGTTGCGTTTGAGCAGGAAACGGTACACGGCCTCGTGATTCTCGTCGGGCTTGCGGCAGACGAACGCCTCCACCCGCACCGAATGCTCGCCGACGGTCAGGATGGTGTTGGTCTTGAGCCGGCGCTCGCCGGGCAGTTCGACGATCAGGCCCGCCGGTCCCCCGTGGGCGCCCTCGTGCCGGAAATACGGCAGCGCTTGTTCGTCGAGCGCGTCCTCGATGATCTTTTGCACGGGATGGGTTGCGGTCACACCCGCACGCCCCGCCGCATCGTCCACCTTCGCCCGTTGCGGCGCACCGCCAGGGTCGCCAGCGGGCCGCGCTGCCGGGCCGATTTGTACTCGGCGATGGCGTGGCCGTAGGCGGCCAGCAAGGAGTCGACGGTGTGGGCCCACGAGAAGCCCGCCGCGTGGGCGACCGCTGCACGACTCATCGCGTCGTTTGTTGCTGCTCCGCGCGGCCGCGGCGCGGTGCGGTCGAGCATGGCACCGATCGTCTCGGCCCAATCGTCGAGGTCGTGGCCCGATACCAGTGCGCCACTGATCCCGTCGCGCACCGCGACGGGCAGCCCGCCTACCGCGGCCGCGACCACCGGGGTGCCGCATGCCTGCGCCTCGATCGCGACCAAGCCGAACGACTCCGAGTGACTCGGCACCGCAACAAGATCGGCCGCTCGGTAGACGCTCACCAGTTCCGTCCGCGGCTGCGGCGGCAGGAACGTCACGCGTGCGCTGATACCCAGGTCGGCGGCCAGCCGGACCAGTGTGTCGGGAGCTTGCAGGCCCGAACCCGAGGGGCCGCCGGCCACCACGACGCGCAGCCGCGGATACCGGACGCTGACTCTGGCGGCCGCCCGCAGCAGGATGTCGGGGGCCTTGAGCGGCTGGATCCGGCCGACGAATGCCACCACTTGCTCGTCGGCGTCCAGACCCAACGCTGCGCGCGCAGCGGCTTTGTCCCCCGGCGTGAACAGCTGCAGGTCGACACCCGGGTGCACCACGTCGATGCGCGCCGGATCAGCGTGGTGGATCGAAATGAGTTGACGGGCTTCGTCTTCGGTGTTGACGATGAGCCGGTCCGCTTCGTCGACCACCTGCTGCTCGCCGACCGCGCGCATGGGTGGCTCCGGCGCGTCACCGTCGGCCAGCGCCGCGTTCTTCACTCCCGCCAGGGTGTGTGCGGTGTGCACCAGCGGCACGGCCCAACGGTCCCTCGCCAACCAGCCGACCTGGCCGGACAGCCAGTAGTGGGAGTGCACGATGTCGTAATACCCCGGCTCGTGGGTGGCCTCGGCCCGCAGCACCCCGGCCGTGAAAGCGCACAGCTGCGTCGGCAGGTCATCCTTGTCGAGACCCTCGAACGGACCTGCCACCACGTTGCGCACGAGCACGCCCGGTGCCACCGGGACCGTCGGGGGATCGGCCGAGGAGGTGGCACGGGTGAAGATCTCCACCTCCACCCCGCGGCTGGCCATGTTCAGCGCCGACTGCAGCACGTAGACGTTCATCCCGCCGGCATCCCCGGTACCAGGCTGCGCCAGCGGCGACGTGTGCACAGACAGCACAGCGATGCGACGAGGTGTGGATGCGGGCGTCACACGCCATGTCTACCCGATCGCCCGCCCGCAGGTAGCACCCGACACCGTCAGGCCGATGCTCCGACCCTGCACGCACGGCGCATCGCGCCGATCGGGTCGGCGTACAACCCACTCAGCGACACCACCCCGGCACCGGCCTCCTGCACCCGGTTGCCCAGCGCGGTGACCCGAACGTCGCGCGGTGCCAGCGTCGAGTTCTCCACATACGCGGCTTCGACGTCGGCCATGCCTTCCGGGTAGTCGGTGAACGCCTGGCCGCCGAGCACCAGGTCGTCCGGGTTGAGCATGTCGCGCAGCAGGGCCACCGCGGTGCCGAGCACCCGGGCGCGTTCAGCCAGCAGCGTGCGGGCGGGCTCGCTGCCGGCGCGCGCCGCCCGCAGCACCGCGGCCAGAGTGGGCTGTGCTCGATCCCCTGAAATGATCGCTTGTCGCCGCGCGGCCGCCAGCACCGCCTCGTCGCTGACCGTTGATTCCAGCCGGCCAGACCCTCCCAGCAGGTCGGAGTGCGCAGGCAGGGCGGCGATGTTGCCGGGACCGGTGGACGGACTGTGCACGCGGCCCCCGATCACCAGGGCGTACCCGACGGTCTCTCGGGCGTATACGTACAGGCTGGTCGACGAGCGGGGGGCCGGCCGCTGATTCTCGCGCAATCGCCTCATCGATGAAACACTGAGCAGCAGCTCCGCGCTGGCCATCGCGTCGACGTGCACGGCCACCGACACCGGCAGCCCGATCATCTCGGCCAGAACCTCTCCGACCGCGGCGTTGGTCCAGCCCAGGCGGGGGTGATCGACGGTTCCGGTGGCGCTGTCGACGACACCGCCGATGGCCACGCCGACCCACAGCGGCCGGCGCCGGTGCCAGCGGCTCAAATACCGACGGGCGCTGCCCGCGAGCGCCGCCAGGGCGGCCTGCTGCCCGGTCTGCGGCGTCGGCGTTTCCACCACGTCCAGCGTCCGACCGAGCAGGTCGGCAGCCACGATGCTGGTGGTGCGGGCACCGATGTGTAGGCCCAGCGTCAGGTACGGCTCGTGGTTGATCTCCACCGGCACCCGCGGCCGGCCGATCGCGCCCGACGCTGCCAGGTCGGGCCGTTCGCGCAGCAGTCCGGCCTCCAACAGCGCAATGACCTGGCGGTTCACCGTTGCTATCGACAACGACGTCACCTGGGCGATGGCGTCGCGGGCGATCGGCCCGCGTGTCCGCGCGGCGCCGAAAACGGATGCCGCCGCGCCGTCTGGCATACCGAGCACGGGCGCGACGACCTTCGGGCGGGGTGGAAGAAGGGCGGCGGATCGCATTCACATGTCCTTCGTCAGTCGGTTGGCGGAACCCGGTTGGCTGGCCGCGCCGACTCGGGAGTCAGTCGCGGCGACGACGAGGGCGACAACAGCAGTCGCGCCTGACAACGACCTGCAAGGACATGCTGAGAACTTAGCACGGCTTGGCGACCCGGCAACGACACGCCGACCCAACCCCAGTAGGTTTGCACCATGACCACGCCTGTCCGCCCAGATCGCGTCGCGGTCGTGACGGGCGCCAGTTCGGGCATTGGCGAGGCGAGTGCCAGAACCCTTGCCGGGCAAGGTTTTCACGTGGTGGCCGTGGCTCGCCGCGTGGAGCGGATCGAGGCGCTGGCAGATGAGATCGACGGCACGGCGATTGCGGCCGATGTCACCGATGACACCGCCGTTGACGAGCTGGCCGCTCAGCTGGATCGGGTGGACGTGCTGGTCAACAACGCCGGCGGCGCCAGGGGCCTGGCGCCGGTGGCCGACACCGACCTGCAGCACTGGCGTTGGATGTGGGAGACCAACGTGCTGGGCACACTGCGGGTCACCCGTGCACTCTTGCCCAAGTTGATCGAGTGCGGCGACGGGTTGGTCATCACGGTGACCTCGGTCGCGGCGCTGGAGACCTACGACGGGGGCGCCGGCTACACGGCGGCCAAACACGCCCAAGGCGCGCTGCACCGCACGCTTCGCGGCGAGCTGCTGGGAAAACCCGTACGGCTCACCGAGATCGCGCCCGGCGCGGTAAAGACCGAGTTCTCCTTGGTCCGATTCGACGGAGACCAGCAGCGCGCCGACGCCGTGTACGAGGGGATCACGCCGCTGGTCGCGGGTGACGTCGCCGAGGTGATCGGTTTTGTGGCCTCGCGGCCGTCACATGTCAACCTGGACCTCATCGTGATCCGGCCGCGCGACCAGGCGTCCGCGTCGCGGTTCAGCCGCCGGGCCGACCACTGACCGGCTGCGGGGCGCCCGGCGGTGTGGCCGGCGCCGACGTCGGAATGCCCGGCGGCGGCTCGCCGGTTGCCAACGCCGACATCGCCTTCCAGGTGTCCCAGTCCACCGCCCAGTCCCAGATGTCGCCGTCGGAGTAGGACAGCTGGATTGACGAGCCGCTGACCTCGACGGGATCGCCGTAGATCGCGCTGTTGAAGTATTGGATGGCGTTTTCCAGGTTCAAATTGATGCACCCGTTGGTGACGTTGGTGTTGCCCTGTGCACCAAGGCTTTCCGGGTTGCAATGGATGAATTCGCCGTTGTTGGAGATCCGCACGGCGTAGCGCTCGTGGACGTTGCTGTAGCCCGCGGCGGGGTTGGACATGTAGAAATCGGTGTACTTCTCGCTGACCACGTGGGTGCCGTTACGGGTGACGTTGCGGGCCTTGTCGGCCTCGCCGTAGCTGCACGGGACGTCCATGATGACGCCCTCATCGGTCTCCACCTGCATCCGGTGTGACGGCACGTTCGCCTTGACGACCTGCCGGCGCCCGATCGTGATATTCAGCGACAGGTCCTCGGCGCCGTAGGCATCCTCGCCGAAGTTCACCCCGTATAGCTTGGCGTCGACGTGCACGGTGGTCCCGGGTTGGTAGTAATCCTTGCTCCGGAAGTGCGCGCGGGCGCCCTTGGCCTCATCGGGCAGCCAGGCCCAGCTGCCCTCGGTGGGGGGCTCGGTGACGACGTTGAGCGCGCGCTCGACCGCGGCCTTGTCTTTGATCGGGGTGTTGAACTGCAGGATGATCGGGGCCGCGACGCCGACGGTCTGGCCGTCTGCGAGCTGGAACTGCCCGCTGACGGTCGTCGTCGGCTTGACGGTGGTCAAATGGCCGTTCACCGGCACCGCGGTGCCGTCGCGGCCGACCACCGACCCGGCCCACGTGTAGACCGTTCCGTAGCCCAGCGGCTCGGTCACCGTATATGCGGTCCGATCCTGGCTGAGCGTACCGGCCACGACTTTGCCGTCGGGGTTGCTCAGCGAGATCCGCTGGAACCAGCCGTCGCGCACCTCGGCGGCAATAGCGGCGGTGGGAACCACGTCGGTCGCCGCGTCGCTGGGCAGAAACGTCACGGTGGGCTTCGGCGGCGGGCTACTCGTCTCGTTCTGTTTGCCAGGTTTGCTGACACACGACGCCAAGACACCGGGCGCGGCCACCCCGACCGCGAGCGCAGCCAGGGCACGGCGGCGGGTGAACCGCGGTGCGTTGTTGGCTGCTGTCACGTCGACCCAGGGTACGGGGCGGCCGCCGCGGTTGCTAAATCGTCACGCCGACCAGCACCGGTTCTGGAATCAATGTGATACCGAACACATCGCGGACCCCGTCGCGCACAACGCGCGCCAGCGCGACAATGTCGGCCGCGGTGGCCCCGCCCCGGTTGGTCACCGCCAGCGAATGTTTGGTCGACAGCCGCGCAGATGCGTTCTGACCGGGAAATCCCTTCCCGAATCCGGCCCGCTCGACCAGCCACGCCGCAGCGAGTTTGACACCGTCGGGGGCCGGGAAGTGCGGCACCGGACCCTCACTGCGTTCTCGCAGCCGTTCGAATTCTCGCTGCGGCACCACCGGATTGGTGAAGAAGGACCCGACGCTCCACGTGTCGTAATCGCCATCATCGAGGACCATGCCCTTGCTCCTGCGCAGTGCCAGTACCGCGGCGCGCACGCGTGCCGGGTCCGTCCGCTCGTCCTCGCGTGCGCCCAGCGCGGTGATCAGCTCGCGATAACGCATCGGTGCGCTGCGGCCCGATCCGTCGAGTTTGAACTCGACCTCGAGCACCACCGCGCAGGACCGTCCGTGCGTGTTCTTCAACACACTGCGCCGATATCCGAAACCCAACTCCGCCGGCGCCGCCCAGCGGACGTCGCCGGTGCCCCGGTCCAGCAGTCGCACCCGCGTGATGGTGTCGGCGACCTCGACACCGTATGCCCCGACGTTCTGCACCGGCGTGGCACCCGCAGAGCCCGGTATTCCCGACAGGCACTCGAGCCCGCCCAGCCCGCGCCGCACCGAGGCGACGACAACATCGTCCCAGACCGCGCCCGCCTCGACGCGCACCGTGGACCCATCAAACGCGATACCGGTGGTGGCGATCCGCACCACCGTCAGATCGCTGAGCTCGTCGGCGATCACCACGTTGGATCCACCCGCCAGCACTAACGCCGAGTCCAACGTACGCAGCGCCGATATCACCTGATCCGTTGTGCTGCAGGTAATCACCGTCCGCGCGACCGGACCCACCCGCAACGTGGTCAGCGGCGCGAGCGAAACATTGTTCGCCACGCGCGCGCCGGCGTATTCAGCGGTGGTCACGGCCGGTAACGGTAGCCTGGCCAGCTATGCCGCGTTCATTCGACTTGTCGGCGGACTATCCCGCCGCCGTCGAACAGGTGCACGGGGCGCTGTCGGACGAAAAGTATTGGCTGGCGCGGTTGGCGCAGTCGGGCGCCGACAGCGCGACGCTTGACTCGATGG
>JAFAWC010000488.1 GCA_019242135.1 Mycobacteriaceae bacterium
GTGATGTGTGTGCTCTCGTCCTTGAGGTAGAGCTCGACGTCGGCGCGCGACGACCACGCCGCGGGCAGCGGATAGCGCAGCAGATGCGTGTCTGCGCTGCGCCGGGCGTCGGCCTCGATGAGTCGGACCGCGTTGTCCACCCACGCCCGCGGCCGGTCATGGGCCGCCGATCGGGTCACCGCAGCGCTGCGGTCGAAGGCGACCGTTGCGACTCCGCGGACAGACGAGGATCCCCCGTCGGGGCGGCGACGAGGGTCAGCAGCGTGGCTTCGGGCCGGCAGCAGAACCGCATTGGATGAAACGGCGACGTGCCGATGCCCGCAGACACGTGTAGGTGCATCCTCGTGCCCCACTTGGACGTGCCCTTCGCGCGCGACCGATCGAGACCGCAGTTGGTGACCAGCGCCCCGTAGAACGGCAGGCACAGCTGACCACCGTGGGTATGGCCGGCCAGCACCAGCTGGTATCCGTCGGCGGCGAACCGGTCAAGCACCCGCGGCTCCGGCGAATGGGACAGCCCCAGCCGAACTTGCGCGGCCGGATTGGCGGGCCCGGCGATGGTGTCGTAGCGGTCGCGGTCGATGTGCGGGTCATCGACGCCGGCCGCGGCGACCGTCAACCCGGCGACCTCCAGCTCCCGGCGTGTGTGCGTCATGTCCAGCCAACCGCGCTCGGTGAACGCCGCCCTGAGGTCCTGCCAGGGCAGCGGCGTGCCGTGCGTGCGATGACCGGGATCGACCAGATAGTTGATCGGGTTCTTCATCCGTGGCCCGAAGTAGTCGTTGCTGCCGAACACGAACAACCCGGGCAGGCTCAGCAGGTCGCCCAGCGCCTGCACCACCGCGGGGACCGCCCGCGGGTGGGCCAGATTGTCGCCGGTGTTGACGACCAGGTCCGGTTCCCACTTGGCCAGTTCATGAAGCCACGCCTGCTTGTGGCGCTGGTGCGGACGCATGTGGATGTCGCTGATGTGCAGCACCCGAAGCGGGGACGAGCCCGGCGCCAGCACCGGCATCGTCACTTCTCGGACCACGAAGGCGTTGCGTTCGACGATCGAGGCGTAGCCGAGCCCGGCCGTCGCCGAACCGCCGGCGATCCAGGCCGCTGTCTTGAGCACGGACGAGGAAGCCATACGGGCAGCGTACTGTGCGCGCCGGCCGAAGCACCCGGCGAAAGCCCACGGCCGCGGTGCGGCCCATGTCACACGCCGCGGTGCGGCCCATGTCACCCAGCCGGGACGCGGACCATTACGGCGGCGGCGTCGCTGCAGGCGGCGGCGGACCCAGCACCGGCACGGTGATCGGCGGCAACCCCGGAATCTGGACGACCGTGGAGCCGACGACCGGCAACCCCGGCAACCCCGGCGGACTCCCGGCCGGCGGGGGTGGTGGCGGCGGTGGAATGCCGTTGCTGACGTTGATCGTGATCACCGCGCCGGGCACGGTCGTGCCACTCGGTGTGGTCCCAACGACGGTGCCGGAGGACGCCGTGCTGTTGACCGAAGCCGGCTGGTCGGCGACCGAGAATCCGCTGTCGTGCAGCCGTATCTTGGCCGTCTCCACGGTCAGCCCCGACACGCTGGGCACCTTGGACCCGGGCCCACCCTCGACGTACCGGGGATCGGTCGGCGGCAGCTTGACGTCACCGAAGTCGTTGGCGATCGGTTTCATCGCCTCGAACCAGGTGCGGGCGGGCTCGTTGCCGCCGTAGAGATTTCCCGATCCGCACTGCCGCAGCGGATAGGAGCACAGATCGGTCGGCGTGGGGGAGTCGTCGAAGATGTAGGCGGACCCGGCGTAGTTGTTCGTGAACCCGACGAACCCCGATGACCGATGGGCCTCCGTGGTCCCGGTCTTGCCGGACACTGGCAGGCTCCAGCCTGTCGAGCTGGCGGATGCCGCCGCGGTGCCGTTCGTCGCGTCCTTACTCAGCGCGTTCGCCAGCGTGTTGGCCAGCCCTTCGGGCACGACCTGCTCGCAGCCTTCCGTGGTGACCGGCACCTCGTTGCCCTTGCGGTCGTAGATCTTGTCGATCGGGCTGGGCGGGCACCACACGCCTCCGGAGGCGAGAGTGGCTGCGACGTTCGACAGCTCGAGCGGATTGAGCTCAAGGGGACCGAGCGTGAACGAACCGAGGTTTTGACGCTTGACGAAGTCGGCAAGGCTCTCGTTGCTCTGCGGGTCGTACGCCCGCGCGGTGCCCGGTTGGGCATAGGAGCGCAGGCCGAGCTTGACGGCCATGTCGACGGCGCGCGGCACGCCGATCAACTGAATCAGGCGGGCGAACGCGGTGTTCGGCGATTGTGCCAGCGCATCGGTCACATTCATCGACCCGCGGTAGGTGCCGTCGTTTTGGACGCACCAGGTTTCCTTCGGGCACCCGCGGGCACCCCCGCTGCCCATCCCCTTGGCTTCGAAGCGCCCCGGCACCTCGAGCGTCGCGTTGATGCCCATGCCCATGTCCAGCGCCGCGGCGGTGGTGAAGATTTTGAAGATCGATCCAGCCCCGTCACCGTCGAGCGTGAACGGCTGTGGCTGCACGGTCTCCCCGGCGTCGATGTTCAGCCCATAAGTGCGGTTGCTGGCCATCGCGAGGACTTGGTGAGAGTCCTTACCGGGCTTGATCACGCTCATCACGTCGGCGACTCCGTCGAGCGTCGGACTGGCGACGCTGTCGATGGCGTGTTTGACCGAATCCTGCACCTTGGGATCCAGCGTGGTCTTGATCAGATAACCGCCGCGCGCCACCTGCTCCTTGCTGATGCCGGCTCGTGCCAGGTAGTCGAGCACGTAGTCACAGAAGAATGCGCGATTGCCGGCGGCGATGCATCCGCGGGGCAGCTGCTGGGACTGCGGCAGGATGCCCAACGGCTCGGCTTTGGCCGCACGCAACGCGTCTGCCTGTTCGGGCAGATTCTGGATCATGGTGTCCAGCACCAGATTCCGGCGTTGCAGGGCGCCATCGGGGTTCGTATAGGGATCCAGCGCGGTCGTCGACTGCACCATCCCGGCCAGCAGCGCGGCCTGCTGCCAGTTCAGCTGGGACGCGTCGATGCCGAAGTAGGTCTGCGCGGCGTCCTGGATGCCGTACGCGCCGTTGCCGAACGACACCAGATTGAGGTAACGGGTGAGGATCTCGGGCTTTGAGAAGGTCTTGTCCAGCGTGAGCGCCATCCGGATCTCGCGCAGCTTGCGCGCGGGGGTGGTTTCCACCGCGGCGCGCCTCTCTGCGTCGGTCTGCGCGGTCACCAGCAGTTGGTAGTTCTTCACGTATTGCTGCTCGATGGTCGAGCCGCCTCGGGTCTGGGTGTCGCCGGATGCGTAGCCGGCCAGACCCGTCAGGGTGCCCTGCCAGTCGACGCCGTTGTGCTCAGCGAACCGTTTGTCCTCGATCGAGACGATCGCCAGTTTCATCGTGTCGGCGATCTGGTCACTCGTCACTTCGAATCGGCGCTGGGTGTAGAGCCAGGCGATCGGGTTGCCCGCCGCGTCGACCATTGTCGAGACCTGGGGAACCTCGCCCTCCACCAATTGCGCCGAGCCGTTGGCCACCACGTCGGAGGCCCGGTTGGACATCAATCCGAGGCCGCCGGCGAACGGAAACATGATCGCCGCCACCACCACACCCGCGAGGAGACAGCACCACGCCAACTTCACGACCGTTCTACCGGTCGGCGGGCGCTCCGACATGTCGTACAGACTACTGACCGCTCCGGCACTGGCTCGGGCCGGCGAGTTTGCCCGCCTCAACCGGCGCGCGGAGAGTGTTTGCGCAGCGTAATTGGCATGTGCGTCAATGCCGACCTTCGGCGGCGACTACTGCAAACATCGACGGCGATTGGGCGATTTCAACGGGACTGCACGGCCGTGCCAAAAAAACCGGTACCAAACTGTTGCGCAAACGATACCTGACCACCTAGTTTGTACAAGAAGTGCGATATAGGTAACAAAAGCCTGCACAGTGTGGCGTAGATCGCATTACGGATCTCGTCGGGACGCTCGCCGTGAGGCGGCAATTGAGAAGGAGAACGCCGGTGTCAGGTAATCGTCCCGCCGCCCGAAGGATGACGTCAAGTTCAGGACCAGGATCCGTTCACGGCGCGGCCGCCGAGGCCCGCATCGCCTGGGTGTCTCAGGCCCGTTGTCGTGCCTCTGACCCCGACGAACTGTTCGTTCGCGGCGCGGCGCAGCGCAAGGCAGCGGTGATCTGCAGGCACTGTCCCGTCATCGCGGAATGCGGGGCGGACGCGCTGGACAACCGGGTCGAGTTCGGCGTCTGGGGCGGCATGACCGAACGGCAGCGTCGCGCCCTGCTCAAGCAGCACCCCGAGGTGGTTTCCTGGGCGGAGTTCTTCGCCGCTCAGCGCAAACACCGCAGCGCGGTCTGAGAACCGCTTCGCGCAAATTACGCGGCGTTCGCTGGAGTGAGCTGATCAGCGATCGCCCGCAGCGCTTCGAGGTCTGACACGTCGAACGGCAGCGAGGGCACGCCGACGATCGGCACCTGGGGATTGGCGCCGGTGAAGCGCGACAGCAGCCGCACCTCCCGCTTGGCGGTGAGGCCTCGGTCGGCATGGATCCGCAGCACCGCCGCGGCCAGCGAGTCGGGGTCGTCGGCCTCCAGGTCCTCCGCCGCGTCGACCGCGCGTTCGACGTGCAGCTCCGACAGCGTCGGATGGGTGCGGTTGAGGATCATCCCCGCCAGCGGCATCCTCTCCTGGGAGAGGCGGTCGACGAAGAATGACGCTTCGCGCAACGCGTCGGGTTCGGCCGCCGACACCACGACGAATTGGGTGCCCCGTCGCTTCAGCAACGCGTATGTCCGGTCAGCCTTTTCTCGGAAGCCGCCGAATGTCGAGTCCAGCGACTGGACGAAGGCCGACGCGTCGGAGAGCATTTGCGAGCCGAGCACCGTCGACAACGCCCGCATCGCCAGCCCTACCGCGCCGGTGACCAGGCGCCCGATCCCGCGCCCCGGTGCCAGCAGCAGCCGCCACAGTCGGCCATCCATGAAGCTACCCAGGCGCTTTGGCGCATCGAGGAAGTCCAACGCGTTGCGGGACGGCGGCGTGTCCACCACGATCAAATCCCACTTGTCTTGGGACACAAGCTGTCCCAGCTTCTCCATCGCCATGTACTCCTGTGTGCCTGCCAGCGACGTGGCGACGGTCTGGTAAAATTGGTTGTCCAGGATCGCTTGCGCCCGTCCGGGTCCGGAGTACTCGACGACCATCTCGTCGAACGTGCGACGCATATCGAGCATCATCGCGTGCAACTCGCCGTTGACCTCGGGGCCCAACGGCACCCGTTGCGGCGAATTGCCGAGGTCATCGATGCCGAGGGCCTGCGCCAGCCGGCGGGCCGGGTCAATGGTCAACACCACCACGGTGCGTCCGTATTCAGCTGCCCGAAGTGCCATCGCGGCCGCGGCGGTGGTCTTTCCGACACCGCCCGCGCCGCAGCAGACCACTACCCGGTTGGACCTGTCGGCCAGGATCGCGCCCATGTCCAGCGCCGGCGGCGGTGCGTGTCCCGCTCCGACTCGGCGGCCCTGGGACTGCGGCGTGCTCATCGAACCCCCTGTCGGCCAAGCTCCTCGGCCATCTCATACAAGCTGCCCAGATCGACACCGTCGCCGATGTTGGGCAGCTCGAGCCGCGGCACCTTGATCGCGTCGAGCTGCTCGGCGGCCTCGGCGCGGGCCTTCAGTCGGGTGGCGTGCTGGATGGTCTCGGTGAGCAGCCCGGCGAAGTCGGCGTCGGAGAGCTTGACCCCGGCCTTCGTCAGCGCCGCTCGAACGGCGTCGGCGTCCACGTCCCCCTCGGCGGCCTTGGCAAGGTCGTCGGGCCCCAGGTAGACGGGCAGGGTCCGGTTCACGACCACGCTGCCCACCGGCAGCTCCATCTTGTGCAGCTCGTCGATCGCCTCGACGGTCTCCTGCATCGGCAACGCCTCCAGCAGCGTCACTATGTGGATCGCCGTCTGGTCGGAATGCAGCAGCTTCACCACGCCCTCGGCCTGCGAATGCACCGGCCCGCCCTTCGCGAGGTCGGAGACCGCCTTGGTGACGTCCAGGAACCTAGCGATCCGCCCAGTCGGCGGAGAGTCCACGACCACCGCGTCGTAGGCCGGCAGCCGCGCCTTGTCGGCACGCACCACGGTCTCCTTGATCTTGCCGGTCAACAACACGTCGCGCAGACCGGGTGCAATCGTCGTGGCGAATTCGACCGCGCCGATGCGTCGCATCGCCCGACCCGCCAGCCCCAGGTTGTAGAACATGTCGAGGTACTCCAGGAACGCGGCCTCGATGTCGATGGCCAGCGCGTTGACCTGCCCGCCGCGCTCGGCCGTCGCGATCTTAATTTCCTGGTAGGGCAGTGGCGGAACGTCGAACAGCTGCGCGATGCCCTGGCGACCCTCGACTTCGATGAGCAGCACCTTGCGCCCGCCGGCGGCCAGCGCCAGCGCAAGCGCCGCCGCGATCGTCGATTTGCCGGTGCCCCCTTTTCCGGTTACGAAGTGCAAGCGTGCGTCCCGAAGCCGCGCAGGCCAGCCGACCTCGGGTCCTGCTTCGCGGGTGGTTGCCACTCCTGAATCGTAGTCATGGCTACTGTTGCATCCATGACCGAACCGACCCGATGGGAGTACGCAACCGTCCCGCTGCTCACCCACGCCACCAAGCAGATCCTCGATCAGTGGGGCGCCGACGGGTGGGAGCTTGTCGCCGTGCTCCCGGGCCCCACCGGCGAGCAGCACGTGGCATACCTCAAGCGGCCAAAATGACCGCCTCGGCCCGGCTTGCCGAGCTCGGCATCGAGCTGCCGACGGCGGCCGCGCCGCTGGCGGCCTACGTGCCGGCCGTCCGCACCGGCAATCTGGTCTTCACCGCGGGCCAGCTGCCCACGGTGTCGGGCGACTTGACCGCCACCGGCAAGGTAGGCCGTGACGTGAGACCGGAAGTCGCCAAGACACTGGCGCGAACATGTGCCCTGAACGCGTTGGCCGCCATCGATGCCCTCGTCGGGATCGACGCGATCACCCGCGTGGTCAAAGTCGTCGGATATGTCGCGTCGGCACCGGGATTCACCGGCGAGCCGGGAGTGATCAACGGCGCATCGGAACTGTTCGCCGAGATCTTCGGCGACGACGCCGCCGCGCACGCGCGATCCGCAATCGGGGTGGCCGAGTTGCCGCTGGGCGCCCCCGTCGAGGTCGAGGTCATCGTCGAGGTCCAGTGATGAGCGCTCGCGCGAAGAACAGAGGGCAGTGACCCCTTCCCATCCCGCCTACGGGCTGTTGCGCCCGGTGACCGCGACGGCGTCGGTGCTGCTGTGCGACAACCCCGGGCTGCTCACGCTCGACGGCACGAACACCTGGGTGTTGCGCGGTGCCGGCAGCCACGAGATGGTGGTCGTCGACCCGGGCCCCGACGACGAGGATCACATCGGGAAACTCGCCGAGTTGGGCCCCATTTCGCTGATCTTGATCAGTCACCGGCACGACGATCACACCGGCGGTATCGACCGGATCGTTGACCTCACCGGTGCGCCCGTGCGCGCCATCGGCAGCGGCTTCCTGCGCGGCATGGGTCCTCCGTTGACCGACGGCGAGGTGATCGACGCAGCCGGACTGCGCATCACGGTGATGGCGACTCCCGGGCACACCGCGGACTCACTGGCCTTCGTCCTCGACGACGCGGTGCTGACCGCCGACACCGTCCTCGGCCGGGGCACGACAGTCATCGACTCCGAAGACGGCAGCCTTCGCGACTACCTCGAGTCGCTGAAGCGACTCCGCGGCCTCGGCAAGCGCGCCGTGCTGCCCGGCCACGGCCCCGACCTCACTGACCTGGCCGCAGTCGCCGACATGTATTTGGCGCACCGGAAGCAACGGCTGGACCAGGTCAGGGATGCACTCGAGGTGCTCGGCCCCGACGCCACCGCCCGTCAGATCGTCGAGCATGTCTACACCGACGTCGACCAAGAGTTGTGGGACGTCGCCGAGTGGTCCGTGCAGGCCCAGCTGGACTACCTGCGCGCCACCTGACCCGCGAAACGGTATTCCACGCGGCCCCTACTCGCACTTTCCCGCGCGGAATACCGTTTCACGACCCAAACGGCCTAGCGCGCCCGCCGCGCCAGCCGCTCGGAGTCCGAGATCAGCACGCTCTTGCCCTCCAGCCTGATCCAGCCGCGATGGGCGAAGTCGGCGAGCGCCTTATTCACGGTCTCCCGCGACGCGCCGACCAGCTGAGCGATTTCCTCCTGCGTGAGGTCATGGGTCACCCGCAGCGCGCCGCCCTCCTGGGTGCCGAACCGCTGCGCCAACTGCAACAACTGCTTGGCCACCCGCCCCGGCACGTCCGTGAAGATCAGGTCGGCGAGGTTGTTGTTCGTCCGTCGCAGCCGGCGGGCCAGCACCCGAAGCAACTGCTCGGCGATCTCGGGCCGGTCCGATATCCAGGCGCGCAGCGCGTCGCGGTCCATCGACACCGCACGGAGCTCGGTGATCGTCGTCGCACTCGAGGTCCGCGGTCCCGGGTCGAAGATCGACAGCTCGCCGAACATGTCCGACGGGCCCATGATCGTCAGCAGGTTCTCGCGGCCGTCTGGCGAGCGACGGCCGATCTTGACCTTGCCGGAGATGATGATGTAGAGCCGGTCTCCCGGTTCGCCCTCGGCGAATACGGTGTGCCCGCGCGGGAAGTCGACCGGCTGTAGTTGTTTGGTCAGCGCAGCTACAGCGCTGGGCTCGACTCCCTGGAAGATTCCGGCCCTGGCCAGGATCTCGTCCACGTTGCCCCTCTTAAGCTCACAACCGAAAACCGGCCACTAGACGGCTAACAAATCAACCCAGCGGCCGGCGTAGTCTCTTTCGACCCCTCGACGCTACACAGAATCCGCATGTCAAGTCTGTCGAAATTGCGGATTGCCCATTGCAGCCGCGTGAACCCGCGCACGCGAGGAGAAAGCCGCGGAGCCCACCCGCGCCCGTCCCACCGGCTCCCCGGCAGCCACCCGGCGCCGCCGCAGGCAATCCAGCGCCTCCGGCATGCCGTCCCGCGCCAGTGTCCTCATGTCACCCGGCTGCGCCTGGGCCAGGAACTCTGCCACGTCCTCGGCCCCCACACAGCCGCGGTTCAGCGTGCTCTCGAGGCGCTCCAATCCGAACGTTGCCAGCATCAGCAACGCCGGGATCAGCGCGACGAACAGCCATGACACAGGCAGAAGTAAACACTTCGAAGGTCTCAGTGCGATTACGAAATCCCACCGGTCAGTACCCTTGCAGGGTGGCTGCGAGCAAGCGGCCCGCATCCGCGGACCGACGCTGGGTCGCCGAGACGCACCTCGGCTTGGTGCGGCGCGCCCGCCGGATGAATCGCGCGCTGGCACAAGCTTTTCCCCACGTCTACTGCGAACTGGACTTCACCAACCCGCTTGAGCTCACCGTCGCGACGATCCTGTCGGCACAAAGCACCGACAAACGAGTCAACCTCACCACCCCCGCGCTCTTCGCCCGTTACCGCACCGCTCGCGACTACGCCGGTGCCGACCGCGCCGCACTTGAGGAGCTGATCCGGCCGACCGGATTCTTCCGCAATAAGGCCGCGGCGTTGATCAAGCTCGGCCAGGCACTCGAGGAGCGGTTCGACGGTGAGGTGCCCGCGACCATGGCGGAGCTGGTCACGCTGCCCAGCGTGGGCCGCAAGACCGCCAACGTGATCCTCGGTAACGCGTTCGGCGTGCCCGGCATCACCGTCGATACGCATTTCGGCCGGTTGGTGCGCCGGTGGCGCTGGACCGAGGAGACCGATCCGGTCAAGGTCGAAAAGGCCGTTGGCGAGCTGATCGAGCGCAGTGAATGGACACTGCTCAGCCACCGTGTGATCTTTCATGGCCGACGGGTCTGCCACTCGAGGCGACCGGCGTGCGGGGTCTGCGTGCTGGCCAGGGACTGCCCGTCGTTTGGGCTCGGGCCCACCGAACCGCCGATCGCCGCCACGCTGGTGAAGGGACCCGAGACAGCGCACCTGCTGGCGCTGGCCGGGCTGTAAGGCCGGGGGTCAATGCGCTCGTCAACGCGCTGGACCATCGCGATCTTGATCGTGGTTGCGGTGATCGTCGCGGCGCTGGCCCGTGAGCTGCGAAGCATCCCGCCGTCATCGACAAGCGCCGGCCGTTCAACGGCGACTCCCGACCAACCCGGCCCGGACCTGGCCGCGCTGCGCCGCCGCGCCGACCTGTCCCCATGCCCGCCGGATGGGCCCGGGCCGGGACCGCAGGCACTGCAGGGCGCAACGGGGGTGCAGTGCCTCGCCGACGGTGCCCCGGTCGACCCCGCCAAGGTTGTCGGCGGCCGCGCCGTGGTGCTGAATCTGTGGGCCTACTGGTGCGCGCCGTGCGCCCAGGAGTTGCCGGCGATGGCTGAATACCAGCGCCGGGTCGGAACCGCGGTGACGGTGATCACGGTGCATCAGGACGACGACGCCGCCGCGGCGCTCTCGCGGCTCGCCGACTGGGGGGTCAGGCTGCCGACCTGGCAGGATGGCGGGCGGCGCATCGCCGCGGCGCTCAAAGCGCCCAATATTATGCCCACGTCGGTGGTGCTGCGTGCGGACGGTAGCGTTGCCGGCATCCTGCCGCGGGCGTTCGACAGCGCCGACGACATCGCCGCCGCGGTCGATCAGACGATGGGAGCGTCGGGGTGAGCGCAGCGGGTCCGACGGGCGTGCTGACCCCGCACGCCGCGCCCGCATGGCTCAAACCGCTTGTCGAGAACGTCGGCTGCGTACCGGCCGCCTACCGTCGCAGGGTTCCGGCGGATGTGCTGGCGATGGTGACCGCCGCGACCGCGACGGCCGCCCTGGCCGGAGCCGGCCGTGACGCCGCGGTTCTGGTGTTGTTCTCCGGTCCCGAAGACGTCCCCGCGGGCGGCGCCATCCCCGATGAGGTCGACCTGTTGCTGACCGTGCGCGCGTCGACGCTGCGGCACCACGCGGGTCAGGCAGCGTTCCCGGGCGGTGCGACCGATCCGGGTGATGCCGGGCCGGTGGACACGGCACTTCGCGAGGCTTATGAGGAAACGGGCATCGACGCCACTCGGCTGCGACCGCTGGCGACGCTGGACAAGATGTTCATAGCACCGTCCGGTTTTCACGTCGTGCCGGTGCTCGCGTACTCGCCCGATCCCGGACCGGTCGCCGTGGTCGACGAGGCCGAGACCGCGATCGTCGCGCGGGTTCCGTTGCGCGCCTTCGTCAATCCGGAAAACCGGCTGATGGTGTATCGGCGAACGTTCACCAACCGCTTCGCGGGTCCCGCGTTCCTGCTCAACGAAATGCTCGTCTGGGGTTTCACCGGGCAGGTGATTTCGGCGCTGCTTGACTGCGGGGGCTGGGCGCAGCCGTGGAACACCGACGACGTCCGCGAACTCGATGACGCCATGGCCTTGGTCGACCACAACGGCGGTGATGAGGGCTACCGTGAGGCACGACGATGACAGCCTCGCAGTGGTTCGACCTGGCGGTGATCGCGGTCGCCTTCATTGCCGCGGTGTCCGGCTGGCGATCGGGTGCGCTGGGTTCGCTGATGTCGTTCGTCGGCGTGGTCCTGGGTGCGGTCGCCGGTGTCCTGCTCGCACCCCACCTCGTCGAACACATCAGCGGGCCGCGCACCAAGCTGTTCGTCGCACTGTTTCTGATCCTCGGCCTGGTGGTGGTCGGCGAGGTCGCGGGCGTCGTGCTGGGCCGCGCGGTGCGCGGCGCGATCCGCAATCCCACTGTGCGCGCGGTTGACTCCGTTGTCGGGGTGGCGCTGCAGGTGGTCGCGGTGCTGGTGGCGGCGTGGCTGTTGGCGTCGCCGCTGCGGTCCTCGGACCAGCAGACCCTGGCCCAGGCGTTCGAGGGTTCGATGATCCGCAAACAGGTCGACCAGGTCGCGCCGGGCTGGCTGAAGACCGTGCCGAACCGGTTGTCGGCGTTGCTGAACACCTCCGGCATCACCGATGTGTGGCAGCCGTTCGGCCGCACCCCGATCGTGCCGGTGGAGGCGCCGGACCTGAGCCTGGCCGGCAACGCGGTGGTGGCGCAGGTCAAACCCAGCGTGGTGAAGATCCGCGGACTGGCCAACAGCTG
>JAFAWC010000710.1 GCA_019242135.1 Mycobacteriaceae bacterium
CCCCGGCCACGCCGCACGGATCGAGCAGGTCGCCTACGACTGATTCACAACGAGACAGCAAGTCACGACGTGGCGGCTGAGATCTGCCGCTGCGGGCAGCATCCGCCCTGACAAAACCGACCATGCCGCCCGGCTGGTTGCGCGTTACCCAACCGCCTTCGCCATGCTCTTGATAGTGTCCGGTTCCGTACCGTACTGTCCATCATGCCCGCTCGCAGCGCACGAGACCGTTAACGGCTACACCTTCTGCTTGGACAAGGCCGGATGAGCAACCATCAGACCCCGCGGCGTTCGTTGGCGCAGGTGATCCGGCGGTTTTCGGTGCCGATAGCGCTTTTCTGGCTGGCCCTGGCCACGGCCACGAATGTCTTTGTGCCGCAGTTGGAGAAGGTTGCCCAAGCACATAACGTGTCGCTGAGCCCTCAGGACGCGCCATCGATGCAGGCCAGTAAACGCATCGGCAAGGTGTTTCACGAGTTCGACTCCGACAGCGCAGCCATGATCGTCCTGGAGGGCGATCAGCCGCTCGGTGCAGACGCGCACACCTTCTATGACGGCCTGGTTCGAAAACTCTCCCAGGACACCACGCATGTAGAGCACATCCAGGATTTCTGGGGGGATCCGCTGACCGCGGCGGGCTCGCAGAGCGCCGATGGCAAGGCGGCGCTTGTGCAGGTATATCTTGCCGGCAACCAGGGCGAGACGTTATCCAATCAGTCCGTCGATGCCGTACGCGACATCGTGGACCACACGCCGGCGCCGCCAGGGGTCAAGGCCTATGTCACCGGTCCCGCGCCGCTGATCACCGATCAGTTCGAGGTCGGCAGCAAAGGCACCCTCAAGGTCACCCTTATCACTATCGCGGTGATCGCGATAATGCTGTTTTCCGTCTACCGGTCTGTCGTCACCCTCGTACTGGTCCTTTTCTCGGTGATGATCGAGTTGACAGCCGCGCGCGGAGTCGTCGCCTTACTGGCAAACTCCGGCATCATCGGGCTGTCAACCTACTCGACGAATCTGCTCACATTACTGGTCATCGCCGCCGGCACCGACTACGCGATCTTTATTCTCGGCCGTTATCACGAAGAGCGCCATGCCGGCCAGCAACGGAAAACAGCTCTTTATTCGATGTACCGGGGGACGGCGCACATCATCTTGGGTTCTGGCCTGACGATTGCCGGCGCGGTGTTTTGTCTGCGCTTTACCCGGCTTCCGTACTTCCAGAGCCTGGGCATCCCCGCTGCTATTGGAGTTCTGGTCGCACTGGTGGCGGCACTGACGCTGGCGCCGGCGATGCTGGCCATCGGACGCCATTTCGGCCTGTTCGACCCCAAGCGCGCGATGCGCACCCGGGGCTGGCGGCGCATCGGCACGGCCATTGTGCGCTGGCCTGGACCCATCCTGGTGGTGACTGTCGCGGTGGCGCTGATCGGTCTGCTTGCCCTGCCGGGATACAAGACCAGCTATGACCCCCGCTCCTACATGCCGGCCAGCGCTCCGGCCAATGTCGGCTACGCGGCTGCGGAGCGGCATTTTTCGCAGGCCCGGCTGAATCCCGAACTGCTGATGATTGAGGCCGATCATGATCTGCGGACTCCGGCCGACATGATCCTGTTGGAAAGGGTTGCCAAGGCGGTTTTCCACACCCCCGGCATCGCCCAGGTGCAATCCATTACCAGGCCCTTGGGCACGCCGCTGGACCACACCTCGATCCCGTTTCAGATAAGCGCGGGAAACGTCGGCCAGATCGAGAACCTGCCATACCAGCAAGCCCGCGCGAACGACCTGCTCAAGCAGGTCGCCGAGATCGACAAAACGATCGGCCTCCTGCGCCAACAGTTCGCCCTGCAGCAGCAGAGCGCCGACGCTACCCACGAGCAGGTTCAGGCGTTTCACGACACCGTCGCCGTCGCACAGGACCTGCGCGACAAGATCGCCAACTTCGACGACTTCTTCCGGCCCTTGCGCAACTACTTCTATTGGGAACCGCACTGTTTCGACATCCCGATCTGCTGGGCGCTGCGATCCATCTTTGACGCGCTCGACGGGATCGATGCGCTCACCGACCAGCTGGGAGACGTCACCGCGAGTCTCGACAAACTGGATGCGCTGCAGCCGAAGCTGCTGGCGCTGATCCCACCCCAGATCGCCACTCAGGAAACCAATCGAGACCTGACGATGACGAACTACGCCACCCAGTCAGGCATCTACAATCAGACGGAACAAGCGTTGCAAAACGCGACCGCCCTGGGACAGGCGTACGACGCCTCCAAGACCGACGACTCCTTCTACCTGCCGCCGGAGGCTTTCTCGAACTCCGAATTCCAGCGCGGCCTCAAACTGTTCCTGTCGCCCGACGGTAAGGCCGCCCGGATGATCATCACCCACGATGGCGATCCCGCGACGCCTGCAGGCATCTCGCACATCGACGCGATCAGGCACGCAGCGGAAGAGGCTATTAAGGGAACCCCGCTGGCGGGCGCCAACATCTACATCGCCGGCACCGCCGCCACCTACAAGGACATCCAGGACGGCGCCAAATACGATCTGATGATCGCCGCGATCGCCGCGCTGAGCCTCATTCTGCTCATCATGATGATCATCACCCGAAGCCTGGTCGCTGCGCTAGTCATCGTCGGGACCGTGGCACTGTCGTTGGGCGCCTCATTCGGCCTGTCGGTGCTGCTCTGGCAGGACCTCCTCGGCATCCAGCTGTACTGGATCGTGCTGGCACTTGCCGTCATCCTGCTGCTGGCGGTCGGATCGGACTACAACCTCCTGCTGATCTCCCGATTCAGAGAAGAGACTCGTGCCGGCCTGAACACCGGCATCATCCGCGCGATGGCAGGCTCCGGCGCGGTGGTGACCGCTGCCGGCCTGGTGTTCGCAGCCACCATGGCCTCCTTCGTGTTCGCCGATCTACGGATTCTCGGTCAGATCGGCACCACCATCGCGTTGGGCCTACTGTTCGACACGCTGATCGTGCGCTCGTTCATGACCCCGTCCATCGCAGCGCTTCTCGGGCGCTGGTTCTGGTGGCCCCAACGCGTGCGCACGCGCCCGGCGAGCGAGATGCTGCGTCCCTACGGAACGCGTCCTGCGGTTCGTGAATTGCTTCAACGCGAACCTGAGGACGCCGCGGTGACGTCGCCGCCGTCCGCCCCGGGTCAGGAATGAAGTCGGGAAACGCCCGGTAGTCGCCCTTTCAGTCGTGCGACCCTCAGTAGCTGAATGGTCATGTTCGTGGCCCCCACCATGGGGAGCACCCCGATGAAGGTTCGCACGGAGGGCCGGCCTCCATGCAATTGTTCGAGGAAGCCAAAGACATAAAAGCATCCGGTTGAGAACATGGTTGCGGGTATCGCGTACGCGAGTAGTGATCGACAATCAGAAACAACTTCCGCCGCATAATCTGCCTCATCCGGCGACAGCGGTTCGCGTTTGTGCAGTTTACTCAAAACTGCCTTGTGGGCTCCGACTACTTCGCTTAGCGGCGCGGAGGTTCGATTCTCTAACCGTGTGACAAACACAAATGCACAGGTGGCGAACATTAGACCCAGCACGGCAACGAGTATCGTGAGATATCCAAATAGACTGGAATCCACCATCCCGCTCCTTCGCTCAGTCGTCGACCCGTGCCTCACGCCTCGAATGCCGAGCGACCCCGCTCCGGCATCGAGAACCTCTGAGGACGCTACCCCAACTAGACCGTTCTCTGATCCCATTTTATTGACTCTCGGCCAGGTGGCCCACCACCGCGACCTCGACGGCGACTGCGATGACTTAGATGACTGGGTCACAACACGATCACTCCCCCGCGTGGTCGCGCTGACAAAGGCGGTGATGTTGGTAATTTCGCGCGCGTGGAAGAGGTATTCGCACAGTGGGCTCGTCGCGTCGGCGCACTGATCCTAGTTGCGGCGGCGGCGGTCACGCTCACCGTGGTCAGTTCGACGCCAGAGGCCTCGGCGTTCTCGCGGAAGGGACTGCCGGTCGAGACGCTGAGCGTTCCGTCACCGTCCATGGGCCGCGACATCAAGGTCCAATTCCAGGGCGGCGGACCACATTCGTTGCTTCTGCTCGATGGGCTTCGCGCCCAGGACGACTTCAACGGATGGGACATCAACACCGCCGCGTTCGAATGGTTCTACCGGTCAGGGATATCGGTGACAATGCCGGTCGGCGGTCAGTCGAGTTTCTACAGCGACTGGTATGCCCCTGCCAAAGGCAGCGATGGGACGCTCACGTATAAGTGGGAAACATTTCTGACGCGGGAGCTGCCCGCATGGCTGGCCGCGAACAGGGGTCAGGACTCAAGCAACAATGCCGTTGTCGGGCTGTCGATGTCGGGCGGTGCGGCGTTGGTCTTGGCAGCCTATTACCCCCAACAGTTCGTCTTCGCCGCATCGTTGTCCGGTTTTCTGAATCCATCGAAGGGGTTGTGGCCGACGGTGATTGGTTTGGCGATGAAGGATGCCGGCGGCTACAACGCGGTCGACATGTGGGGCCAGCCCAGCGATCCGGCATGGCAGCGCAACGATCCGATGCTCAATATCAATCGGCTGGTGGCGAACAATACCGCGATGTGGGTGTATTGCGGTAACGGCACGATGAGCGATCTCGATGCCGGTGACGAGGGTTTCGGAGTCCAGTTCAGCGCCCAGTACTTGGAGAACATCACGCTGGACACGAACAAGGAGTTTCAGCGGAACTACGCGGCCGCCGGTGGACACAACGCGGTGTTCAACTTTCCGACGAGCGGGACGCACAGCTGGGGTTATTGGGGCGCGCAGCTGCAGCAAATGAAGCCGGACTTGGTGCGAATCCTGACGACGCAAGCTCCGGCGCCGGCCGCGGCTGTGGCGCCAGCCCCGGTGCCCGCGGCTCAAGCCCCCGTTGCTCAAGCACCCGTCGCTCAAGCACCCTTGCCTCAGCTACCCGCAGCACAACTACCAGCAACGCAAGCGCCTGGCCTTCAACTGGTGCCAGCACCTCGATAGCGGTCAGGCACCCGCATCCCCGTCATGCCGCCGGTAGCGCGTTGCCTACCGTCACGAACGATTCCGGGCGCCCCACCCCAGGCCGGACGGTCTGGGTTCTAGTAAACCGGCCCAGGGAACTCGGGCACACAGTTCGCGAGCGCGGCGGCGCAGTTCTTCCGATTGGGCACAGAGTGCGCGTGACCGCGCGAGGAGTTTTGCTTGATAAGCAAAGACATCCAGCAGCTCAACGGGCACGCTGTGCGTGTGTGATTGCGTAGACGTGCATCGAGGTCGGCCAGGAGTCGAGGTGATCATGAACGGTGTCCTTCAGCGCTCGCTACTTGGCACTTTAGCCGTTAGCCACATGTAGTGCGAGCTGCGCCATTGGTGGTTCGAGCGAATTCGCGAGCGCCGGGGCCCACGTGCGGCTAGAAATTCAGCCCGGAGAACATCACCCGGCCTGGATCGTACTTCTGCCGCACGGTGCTCAGCCGGGATAGGTTCTGGCCGAAGTAGCGCGACGGCGGCTGGTTTGCCTCGATGTAGTTCACATAGCCGCCGACGGAATACGGTTGCACCGCTTGGTGTGCCGTATTGAGCCAGTCGCTAGCAGCCGACGGGGAACCGGCTGTTTCGACGTACCACTGCACCAGCGCGGACTCCCGACGCCACGGAAACGCCGTGGCCCCCGACGCCACGGTGGCCAGGGCGCCGTCGAGCGCGTGCATGATCGCCAACATTCGGCCCGCCCCGCGAGGAAAGGCGTCGACCGCCGAGGCGATCCCCTGAGCGGCGCCCGCGGTGATGGTCGGAAAAACATCGGATCCGCCGACATATCCGAGTGGCGTCGGATTGAGATTTCCGACGGCCAGATACCTCACCAGATCCAAATAGTTGAACGTGTGGTTCTCGACACCGCTCGCT
This sequence comes from Mycobacteriaceae bacterium, assembly GCA_019242135.1. Taxonomy (GTDB): domain Bacteria; phylum Actinomycetota; class Actinomycetes; order Mycobacteriales; family Mycobacteriaceae; genus Mycobacterium. Next base: position 5,907 of record JAFAWC010000710.1, read on the forward strand.
TGCATTCCAACGGCGGAAACGATGGCGCTCGCCACGCTGCCACCCGACCCGACCGGGCAGGTCGCAAGAATACGACAGTGCGTACCCAGCGCGTCGACGGTCGCGTCGGTGAGCGCCCAGCTGCTTTGGTCTGCTGTACGCAGCCAATTCTGCCAACCGAGCAGTACCTGCGCGAATGACTGCGGCGGGAAATTGAGGTTCACGACGTCGAGGTCCCCCGCGGGGAACGTGGCAAAGGTGAGAGAGGTCGTCACCCCGAAGTTGCCGCCACCGCCACCGCGCAACGCCCAGAATAAGTCGGGGTTGGTGGCGGCGGACGTGGTCACCGCCTGGCCGCCGGGTAGCACCACCGATGCCGACGTCAATTGGTCACAGAGCAGGCCCGCGTGCCGGGAATTAGCGCCCAGCCCACCGCCCAGGGCGTGCCCCGCGGCACCGACCGACGGGCAGGTACCCGTCGGGACGCCCCG
>JAFAWC010000593.1 GCA_019242135.1 Mycobacteriaceae bacterium
GAGAAGGCGCCTGACTTCACTCTCTACGATCACACCCGTCGGCCTCGGACACTGTCCAAGCTCCTGTCCGACGGGCCGGTTGTGCTGTTCTTTTTCCCGATGGCGTCCTCACCGATCTGTACCGCCCAGGCTTGTCATTTTCGGGACCTGAGCAACGAATTCGCCAGGGTGGGCGCCCGCCGGGTGGGCATCAGCACCGACACCGTCGACAAGCAGGCCCACTTCGCCGAACAGCGCTCTTTCGACTCCGCTGCTCTCCGACGCGGACGGCGTGGTATCCGAGCTGTTCGGGGTGCGCCGAGGCAGGCTCGCCAAGCTGCGTAAATCCGTCGTGACGCGTGGGGCGGCGCGGCGTGGCCGGCACGCTCGGCGCCGAGGCCTGCTGGCCCGGCTGCTGCCGGTCAGACGGACCACATTCGTCATCGACACCGACCGCACCGTGCTCAAGGTCGTGTCCAGCGAGCTGCGCGCATCGGTGCACGCCGACCAGACCCTGTGGTTCTTGGAGAACCAGAAGGCGCCGCGTAGTTCGCCACACGTCCGGGAGAAGCACATCGGCGCGCATCAGCACTCGGAGGGCACGGACGAACCGATCGGCGACTGGTCCAGACAACCGGAAACTGCGGAAGAGCCGAGCCTGGTCCGGCCATTCACGCTGACGGCAGGCCGTACCGACGCTGGTGTCGAACTGGCACTCGAGGCTCGGGTGGAAGCGCTCAACACCACTGCGAAGCCGCCGCGCTGGCCGAGAAATGATGTGCGGCGCCAGATCCTGACGTGGTGCGTACACAGCCCCTCAGTCGCAGAGATCGCCGCTCGCCTGTCCTTGCCGATCGGTGCGACGCGGTTCCTGGTCGGCGACCTGGTAAAACAGGGTTATTTGCGGGTGGAGGCCCCTCTCGGTGACTCGATGTCCATCGACGAACGCCGTGAACTGATACGAAGGACCTTGCGTGGCCTACGAGCACTCTGAGGGGCGGGCCGCCGCCTCGACGAAGATCGTCATCTCCGGCGGCTTCGGGGCGGGCAAAACGACGTTCGTCGGCGCGGTCTCGGAAATCATGCCGCTGCGGACCGAGGCGCTGGTCAGCAACGCGTCCGCGGGGATGGACGGCGTTGAGGCCACCCCGATGACGAACACTACGACAATGGAAATGGACTTCGGCCGCATCACCCTCGATCAGAACCTGGTGCTCTACCTGTTCGGCGCGCCGGGCCAGCGCCGGTTCTGGTTCGTATGGGACGACCTCGTCCGCGGCGCGATCGGCGCGATTATTCTGGCTGATGTCCGGCGGTTGCAAGATGGCTTCGCCGCCGCCGACTTCTTCGCGGCGCGTAACCTGCCGTTTCTGATCGCGGTCAATCAATTCGACGGTGCGCCAGGGCATCCTACGCACGCGGTCCGCGAGGCGCTCACCCTGCCCGACCACATCCCGGTGATCACAGTCGATGCTCGTGATCGCCACTCAGCGAAGGCCGCGCTGATCGCCGTCACCGAGTACTCTCTGAGCACCCTCACACCGCTGCGCGGCTGACCGCGGGGGCAATACGGTCGGTTTTACGAACTTTGTGTGGGGCGGGCGGGACACGAACCCGAGACCAACGGATTATGAGTCCTAGTTCGATCCGCACCTCATCATGGTGCTGCCGGCGAGCCGGTCGAGGACTACTTCGACGCGGTGGCTGCGAAATGTTCGACGACGACAACCGCGAGTGGTTTCCACGAGGATGACTCGACTTTTCACCGAGTAGCAGACGGCGCCAACTGTTTCGCCAAATACGGCGCCGTCCGGCTGTGTTTGGCACGCGCAACCTCATTCGGCGTGCCCGCCGAAACAACCCGACCGCCGTCGCTGCCGGCTCCCGGCCCAAGGTCGATCACCCAGTCCGCACCCGCGACCATCCGCATGTCGTGTTCGGCCACCACCACGGTATTGCCCGCGTCGACAAGGCGGTGCAGTTGACGATCGAGCAGATCCACATCGGCCGGATGGAGGCCCGTGGTCGGCTCGTCGAAGACGTAGAGGGTATGCCCTCGTCGAGGTCTCTGCAGTTCCGAGGCGAGCTTGATCCGCTGCGCCTCGCCACCCGACAGCTCGGTCGCGGGCTGTCCGAGACGGAGATATCCCAATCCCACCTCTCGCAACGTCGTCAGGCTCCGGGCAGCCTTCGTGACGTCGGCAAGAAAGTCGGAGGCCTCATCGACGGTCATCGCGAGCACGTCGGCGATCGTGCGATCGCGGTACCGCACCTCGAGTGTATCGTCGGAGTAACGCGCTCCTTGACACGCCGGGCAGGTGGCGTATGTGCCCGGCAGAAACAACAATTCGACCGAGACAAACCCCTCCCCCTGACAGGTGGGGCAGCGACCTTCGGGCACATTGAACGAAAACCGGCCGGCTGTCCAACTGCGGCGACGCGCCTTCGAAGTGGCGGCAAATTCGTGGCGCACGGCGTCGAACAAGCCGGTGTAGGTCGCCAGTGTCGAGCGCGGCGTGCGTCCGATCGGGCGCTGGTCGACGGATACCAGCCGATTGATCTCCTCGACACCTTCCGCCGTCACGCCGACGCTCGCGTCGTGATCGAGATCGACTATCTCGGTGTCAGTTTCGTCGCCATCAGATGCGGCCGGCTCGGCTGCGCGTCCCGTGCCGAGATGGCGGTTCACGACGTCGCCCAGGACCTTGACGACGAGCGTCGATTTGCCGGAGCCGGACACTCCGGTGACCGCGGTGTACACACCAAGTGGCAGGTCCACTTCGAGGTCTCGCAAATTGTGGAAGCAGATCCCGCGCAGCCGCAACTGCCCCAACTGCCTGCGGGGTTGACGAGTTGACGGACTGGCCCCCCCGAAGAGGTACCCGCGAGTGACCGATCCTTCGATATCGGCGAGACCCGGCACCGGCCCGCTGTAGAGCACACTTCCGCCAAGCTCCCCCGCCCCGGGCCCGACGTCAACGATCCAATCGGCACGGCGGACAACATCCATGTCGTGCTCGACCACGAACAATGAATTGCCCGCGCGCCGGAGGCGATCGAGCACCTCGAGTAGGGGTTCGGCGTCGGCGGGGTGCAGTCCAGCCGACGGCTCGTCGAGCACATAGAGCACGCCGAACA
>JAFAWC010000644.1 GCA_019242135.1 Mycobacteriaceae bacterium
GACGATCTACAACGAGCCCTACGTGCAGCCGCCAGAACCCGAAGGCCTGGACGTGGAGGGCCTGCTGCGGGGCATCTACCGCTACCGGCCGGCTGGGGAGCAGCGGAAATTCGTCGCGCAGATCCTGGCCTCCGGGGTGTCGATGCCCGACGCACTGCGCGCTGCCGCACTGCTCGCCGCCGAGTGGGACGTGGCCGCAGACGTCGGGTTGGGGACGATTTGGGGCGAGTTGAACCGAGAGGGCATCGAGATAGAGAAGGCAGCGCTGCGCCACCCCGACCACACGCCGCGGGTGCCGTACCTCACGCAGATCCTGTCGGAGGCGCGTGGGCCCGTCGTCGCCGTGTCCGACTGGATGCGCGGGGTGCCCGAGCAGATCCGGCCGTGGGTGCCCGGCACGTACATCACGCTGGGCACTGACGGCTTCGGGTTCTCCGACACCCGCCCCGCGGCGCGCCGTTTCTTCAACACCGACGCCGAGTCCGTCGTGGTCGCGGTGCTCGAGGGACTCGCGCGGGACGGCGAGATCGACACATCGACCGCGGTCGAGGCCGCGCGTCGCTACCGCATCGACGACGTGCTCGCCGCACCGGAGCAGACCTCCGATCCCGGCGTGGCGTAGTGCGCCTGGCGAAGCGTTGGAAGAAATCACCAGAAAAGTGGCGTAGGTTTTAACAATGCCCGACAAGGATCGGCCCGCTGCGCCGCGGTCGACGCTGGAGCTTTTGGAAAACGTCCCCGATTCCCTTCTGCGCAAGCTCAAGCAGTATTCGGGGCGCTTCGCGACCGAAGCGGTGGCGGCAATGCAGGACCGGCTCCCGTTTTTCGCCGAGTTGGAAGCCTCCCAACGCGCCAGCGTGCATCTCGTCGTGCAAACTGCGGTCGTCAACTTCGTCGAGTGGATGACCGACCCGCACAGCAACGTGGGTTACACCGTGCAGGCCTTCGAGGTGGTGCCGCAGGATCTGACCCGGCGCATCGCGCTGCGACAGACCGTCGACATGGTGCGCGTCACGATGGAGTTCTTTGAAGAAGTGGTCCCGATGCTGGCGCGGTCGGAAGAGCAGGCAACAGCATTGACCACCGGAATCCTGCGCTACAGCCGAGATCTCGCGTTCACCGCCGCGTCGGCGTACGCGGACGCCGCCGAGGCACGCGGTGCCTGGGACAGCCGGATGGAAGCAAACCTGGTCGATGCCGTCGTACGAGGCGACACGGGTCCCGAACTACAGTCCCGATCAGCCGCGCTGAACTGGGACACCACGGCGCCGGCGACGGTGGTGGTCGGTCTCCCCCGGCCCGACCGCATCGACGTGGTTAGCGAGGACATCCACGACATCGCCCAACGACACGGCCGGGCGGCGTTGTCGGATGTGCACGGAACGTGGCTGATCGCGATCGTGTCGGGCCCGTTGGCGCCCACCGACAAGTTTCTGCGCGAGCTGATCGACGTGTTCGCTGAGGGTCCCGTGGTCGTGGGACCCACGTCGCCCACCTTCAGCGCTGCGCACACCAGCGCAACGGAGGCGATTGCCGGGATGAACGCCGTCGCCGGCTGGAGCAGCGCGCCGCGGCCGGTACTGGCCCGCGAGTTGCTTCCGGAGCGCGCGTTGCTGGGCGACGCGTCGGCCATGGCCGTGCTGGATGCCGAGGTGATGCGGCCGCTCGCGGACGCCGGACCGGTATTGACGGAGACGCTGGACGCCTATCTGGACTCGGGAGGCGCCATTGAGGCCTGCGCCCGCAAATTGTTCGTTCATCCAAACACGGTCCGGTACCGGCTCAAGCGGATCACCGACTTCACCGGCCGCGATCCCACCACGCCCCGCGACGCCTACGTGCTGCGGGTGGCCGCGACGGTAGGCCGGCTGTCGTCTCAGGCAACCAATCCGACCTCGGCTTTTTCCGGTGTTGCGCAGGTCACAATCCCCCGCAGCGCGCATCGCGCCGGCTGAAAGGTTGCATTCTGATATCAATGATGTCGCATCACATGCTGTTTTGTGGGGCCTCTACAAAAACATAAGACGAGGTTCATAATGTCTTACACCACGTAAAACCATCTTCACAGTGTTTTCTTAATCCGTGGGCCCTAACACAGTGATCGCGTTGCTTGCCCCCGGCCAGGGTTCGCAAACGCCCGGAATGCTCTCGGCGTGGCTCGAGCTGCCCGGCGCAGCCGACCAGTTGGCGTCGTGGTCCGCGGCCAGCGGCTTAGACCTGGTCCGCCTGGGCACCACCGCGTCGGCCGAGGAGATCACCGACACCGCGGTGACCCAGCCGCTGGTGGTCGCCGCGACGCTGCTCGCGCACAAGGAATTGACGCGCCGCGGCCTGTTGGCCGGCGCCGACGTCGTTGCGGCCGGCCATTCGGTCGGCGAGATCGCCGCGTACGCGATTGGCGGCGTGCTGTCGCCCGACGAGGCCGTCTCACTGGCCGCCACCCGCGGTGCCGAGATGGCGAAGGCCTGCGCCCAGGAGCCCACCGGCATGGCGGCCGTTCTCGGCGGCGAGGAGGCCGAGGTGC
>JAFAWC010000671.1 GCA_019242135.1 Mycobacteriaceae bacterium
GATCTGGATCAGATAAGCCCGGCTGCTGTAACGGAACCCGGAGGCGCGTTCGGCGTCGACGGCAAACGGGCCGCGCCCGGACGCCAAAAGCTCTGCCGCGGAGGCTATTTCATTGCCGGTAATCGACAACGGCGGCAAGCCGCCGACCGGCTGCAGCAGCGGTGTGGCGTCGAGCTCCGCAGCTTGGAAGTCGGATGGCTGCTCGGTCGGTTCCATTGCCGAGTCCTATCGTTCGCGCACTGCGGACGCTCACGCCCGCGAACGCGACCCCAGGTCGGTGACCCCGACCGGCGGCAGCCCCGCTGCATGCTCGAGCACCTCGCAGAACGCCTGCACATGAAGGCCGAGCTGCGCAGAGGTCGCGGTCCACGACGCGCGCAGTTCCAGCTGATGCGCCCGCGGCGGACCGGAGATGTCGCCGTAGCGTACCGACGTGGTGGCCGTGACCGTGCCGCCCAGCGCGGTTGCCTGTCCGGGGCGCGCGTTGAGCGCGTCGACAAGCCAGCTCCATGCCACCTCGGGCAACAGCGGGTCGACCGCCTCGCTGGTGTCGAGATCTGCCTGGATGTAGGCCACCAACCGCATCGTCCCGTCCCACGCCTCGGCGCCCTCGGGGTCGTGCAGCAAGATCAGCCGCCCGAACGCTTCTTCTCCGAAGCCCTCCGCGCCTTCCGGTGCGACCGCAGCCTCGGGATGTCGCACCTCGGCCCCCAGCGCGTAGCTGTAGGGGGCCAGCCGCTGCGGCGGCCGGATCGGTCCCAGCTCGATCTCCGGACGCACCCCGACGGCGTTCATCGCCGCCACGGCCGCCTGGAACTGTGCCGGTTCGGCGGTGGTCACGAAGATCGACGGTAGTCCATCGGCCGTCGCGGCGCGGCAGGCGCGCCGGATCCGCGTGGCAGCATGGGGGCACCATGAACACCCGCCGTGACCTGCCCAAGGCGCCGTACCTCGCCGCGGCGACGGGCCGCAAGCCGAGCCGCATCCCGGTGTGGCTGATGCGCCAGGCCGGGCGATCGCTGCCGGAATACCGCGCGCTGCGCGCCGAGCACAGCATGTTGGCCGCGTGCTTCGATTCCGAGTTGATCTGCGAGATCACCTTGCAGCCCGTGCGACGCCACGGGGTCGACGCCGCGATCCTGTTCTCCGACATCGTCGTCCCGTTGCGGGCGGCCGGGGTCGGCCTGGACATCGTGCCCGACGTGGGCCCGGTCATCGAACACCCGATCCGCACACGCGCCGATGTGGACGGGGTGGGATCTCTCGAGCCGGCGAACGTTTCGGCGGTAACCGACGCCATCGGGCTTCTCGTCACCGCGCTGGGCGAGGTCCCGCTGATCGGGTTCGCGGGCGCCCCGTTCACGCTGGCGTCCTACCTCGTCGAGGGCGGACCCAGCCGCCACCATGAGCGCACGAAGGCCATGATGCTCGGCGAGCCGCGGACGTGGCATGCGCTGATGTCGACGTTGACGGATATGACGGTCACGTTCCTGCAGGTGCAGATCGACGCGGGCGTCGACGCGATACAGGTCTTCGACTCGTGGGCCGGCACGCTGTCGCCGGCGGACTACGCAGAGTATGTGTTTCCGCACAGCGCAAGGGTGTTCGGCTCACTTGCGGCCGCGGGCATCCCGATGACCCACTTCGGCGTTGGCACCGCCGAGTTGCTCGGCGCGATGTCGGCGGCGGGGGCGACGGTGGTCGGCGTCGACTGGCGCACCGCGCTGGCCGATGCCGCGGCCCGCGTGCAACCCGGCACGGCGCTGCAGGGCAACCTCGACCCGGTGGTCTTGCTGGCCGGGTGGCCGGTGGTCGAGGCCGCGGCCCGGCGGGTGGTGGACGACGGACGTCGGGCGGTCGACGCCGGTGCGGCGGGTCACGTGTTCAACCTCGGCCACGGCGTGCTGCCCGACACCGACCCCGGCATCGTGAGCGACCTGGTCGCGCTGGTGCACTCGTTGTGAGAAACCTTTCGTACGCCGTTGTGGGGGGCGGTATCTCGGGGCTGACCGCGGCTTACAAGTTGCGCAGGCTGCTGGGAGACGGCGCGTCGATCACGCTGTTCGACCCCGCCGACGTGCTCGGTGGAACGCTGCGCACGACGCGGATGGCCGGTCATCCGGTGGAGGTGGGGGCCGAGGCCTTCCTCGCCCGGCGCGCCGAGGTGCCCGCACTGCTCGCCGAACTGGGCATGGCCGACGCGCAGATCGAAACCACCGCCGCGCGTCCGGTGATCTTCGCCGGCGGCACCGTGCACCCGTTTCCCGACGGCACCGTGAACGGCATCCCGACGTCGGCGGAGTCGCTGAGGGGCCTCGTGGACGACGACACGCTTGCACGCGTGGCCGCAGAACCGTCCCGGCCGTGGCAGTGGCGGTGCGGCGCCGACCCCCCGGTCGCCGACGTGGTCGGCGAGCGGTTCGGTGACCAGGTGGTCGCGCGGTCGGTGGACCCGCTGCTGGGCGGCGTCTACGCCGGGTCGGCCGCCACGATCGGGCTGCGTTCGGCCGCGCCGGGGGTGGCCGCCGCGCTGGACGCCGGCGCCGCCAGCCTGACCGCGTCGACCCGCGCGGCGCTGCCGCCGTCGCCGGGCGGCCCGGTGTTTCGCGCGGTCCGTGGCGGATATCAGCGGCTGGTCGACGAGCTGATGCGCCAGGGCCGGCCGCAGGTGGTGCAGTCCGCGGTGACCGCCGTGTCGTCCAACGGCGACGGCTGGCAGCTGGCGGGAGCCAGCGGCGACG
>JAFAWC010000103.1 GCA_019242135.1 Mycobacteriaceae bacterium
TTGGGGGTGGCCAGCTGTTCGCGATGCGACCAGGTCACTGTCCGCCCTTTTGGACGTACGCGCGAACGAAGTCCTCCGCGTTCTCTTCGAGCACGTCGTCGATTTCGTCCAACAGGTCGTCGGTCTCCTCAGTCAGCTTCTCGCGACGCTCCTGACCGGCCGCAGCGCTGGCAGTGAGGTCGTCGTCATCGCCGCCGCCACCGCCACGCTTGGTCTGTTCCTGAGCCATCGCCGCCTCCTGCCGGGACTCAATCGGCGGCCTGCGGGCCGCCAGTGCTTCTACCCTACCGGTCACCGAAGGAATTGCCGGGGATAGCTCACGTGGTGGTCAGCTGATCCACGAGTTGGGCGGCCGTCTCCGCTGATTCCAGCAGCGCGCCGACGTGGGCCTTGCTGCCCCGCAGAGGCTCCAGCGTCGGGATGCGCACCAGCGAGTCCCCGCCGAGGTCGAAGATCACCGAATCCCAGCTCGCCGCCGCGATGTCCGCGCCGAAGCGCCGCAAACACTCTCCGCGGAAATACGCCCGGGTGTCGGTGGGCGGATTCTCCACCGCCGCCAGCACCTGCTGCTCGGTGACGAGCCGCTTCATGGAGCCCCGGGCCACCAGCCGGTTGTACAGGCCCTTGTCCAGCCGCACGTCCGAGTACTGCAGGTCCACGAGGTGCAACCGGGGTGCCGACCAGCTCAAATTCTCCCGGTGCCGGAAGCCGTCGAGCAATCGGAGCTTGGCCGGCCAGTCCAGCAGGTCGGCACACTCCATCGGGTCACGCTCCAGCAGGTCGAGCACGTTGGCCCAGGTTTGCACGATGTCGGCCGCCCGCGGATCGGGATCGCGGCTGTCCACCAGCTTCGCGACCCGGTCCAAATAGATGCGCTGCAGCGCCAGGCCGGTCAGTTCCCGGCCGTCGGCCAGCGCGACCGTGGCCCGCAGCGACGGATCCCGGCTGATCACGTGGACCGCGTGCACGGGCCGCGCCAGCGCCAGATCGGACAGGTCGATGCCCTCCTCGATCAGGTCGAGCACCAGCGCGGTGCTGCCCAGCTTGAGGTAAGTCGAGGTCTCGGCCAGGTTCGCGTCGCCGATGATGACGTGCAGCCGCCGGTACTTGTCGGCGTCGGCGTGCGGCTCGTCCCGGGTATTGATGATGCCCCGTTTGAGCGTGGTCTCCAGCCCGACCTCGACCTCGATGTAGTCGGCCCGCTGCGTCAGCTGAAAACCGGGCTCGTCGCCGGCCGGTCCGACGCCGACCCGGCCTGAGCCGACCACCACCTGCCGGGACACCAGAAACGGCGTGAGGCCGGCGATCACCGCCGAAAACGGGGTCTGCCGCGACATCAGGTAGTTCTCGTGCGACCCGTAGGAGGCGCCCTTGCCGTCGACGTTGTTCTTGTACAGCTGCAGCTTGGCGGCGCCCGGCACGCTGGCGACATGCCGTGCCGCGGCTTCCATCACGCGTTCGCCGGCCTTGTCCCAGATGACCGCGTCCAGTGGATCGGTGCATTCGGGCGCCGAGTACTCCGGGTGCGCGTGATCGACGTACAGCCGGGCCCCGTTGGTCAAGATCATGTTCGCCGCGCCGACCTCGTCGGCGTCGACGATCGGCGGCGGGCCCGCGGACCGCGACAGATCGAAACCGCGGGCGTCGCGTAGCGGTGACTCCACCTCGTAGTCCCAGCGGGTCCGCTTGGCACGCTGGATGCCCGCGGCTGCCGCATAGGCCAGCACCGCCTGCGTGGAGGTCAGGATCGGATTCGCGGTCGGATCGGACGGCGATGAAATGCCATACTCGACCTCGGTCCCGATGATCCGCTGCATGACCTCAGCCTAAGCGACTGCCAAATGTGGTCAGCGGGTGCGTTTTCGCGGCGATGATGTGGCTATGGCAAAGCCTGCTTCCACCCGCCGTGCCGCCGAGGCCTGGTTTCTTGACAACGGGCTGCCGTCGGTGCTGACCCGCCGGGCCAGATGGCGCGGCCTGTGGGCGCGATCGGCGCCGGTGCTCGCCGGTTTTGCGGCGCTGATGGTGGTCGGGCTGCTCATCTATCTGCTCGTCGGAAACGTCGACATCGACATCGACACCCGACCCACCACGGTCGAATGGATCGTGCTGGCCGTCCTGGTGCTCACCGTGCCGTTCGTGCTCGTCAGCGGATGGCTGGTATCGCGTCTGGACAGCCAGCGGGCACGTTTCACGGCGTCCACGGTCAGCGCGGCGGTGGCGTTGGCCTGCGATGTAATCCCACGCGATCTGACCGGGGTGGCCGGCACGGTGCTCGCCCTGATGCTCGTGCCGCTGCTGACGGCGGCCGGACTCGGCTCGGTGCTCGGCTGGGGCGTCAAGCTCGCGGTGTCGCAGCTTGCCGCGGTCGGGCAGTTGATGCTGCGGGCGCTGCCCGTGGTGCTGCTCACCGTGTTGGTGTTCTTCAACTCGCCGGTGTGGCTGATGGCGGCGTCGGTCAGCCGGGGCCGGTTGTGGCTGGCGCTGTTGTTCCTGGGCCTGATCGCCGCGGTGTTCCTGGTGACCAGCACGCTCGAGCGGATCCGGCCGTTGCTGGAGACTCCAGCCACGTCGGTCGAGCAGGCGGACCGGCTCGCCGACACACCGTTCGCGGACATGGCCGATCCGCCCGCCGCCGACCCGTTGACGCGGCGCGAGCGCTTCAACGTCGTCTTCGTGTTGATCGTTTCCCAACTCGTTCAAGTGCTCACCGTGGCGGTGGTGACCACGCTGATCTTTCTCGTGCTGGGCCTGATCCTGCTCAACCCCGCGCTATTGGCCGCCTGGACCCGCAACGGCGCATTGGACGGCAAGCTGCTGTGGATGACGATCCCGGTGCCCAACGCGCTCATTCAGGTCACGCTATTTCTCGGTGCGCTGACGTTCATGTACCTGTCCGCGCGCGCCATCGGTGACCGGGAGTACCGATCCCAGTTTGTCGACCCGCTGATCGACGACCTGCGACTGACCCTGGTGGCCCGCAACAGATACCGGGCCGCGAGCGCCCGCTGAGCGCTACAGGTACTGGCCGAGGTTCGACTCGGTGTCGATGGCCCGCGATGCGCTGCTGCTCTTGCCGGTGACCAGGGTGCGGATGTAGACGATCCGCTCCCCCTTCTTGCCCGAGATCCGGGCCCAGTCATCGGGGTTCGTCGTGTTGGGCAGGTCCTCGTTCTCGGCGAACTCGTCGACGATCGAGTCGAGCAGGTGCTGGATGCGAAGACCGCGCTGCCCGGTCTCCAGCACCGACTTGATCGCGTACTTCTTGGCGCGATCCACCACGTTTTGGATCATCGCCCCGGAGTTGAAGTCCTTGAAGTACATGACCTCCTTGTCGCCGTTGGCGTAGGTCACCTCAAGGAAGCGGTTGTCGTCGATCTCGGCGTACATCCGGTCGACGACCTTGACGATCATCGCCTCGATGCATGCGGTGCGGTCGCCGTCGAACTCAGCGAGATCCTCGGCGTGCACGGGCAGGTCCTCGGTCAGGTACTTGCTGTAGATGTCCTGCGCCGCTTCGGCGTCCGGCCGCTCGATCTTGATCTTCACGTCGAGGCGGCCGGGCCGCAGGATCGCCGGGTCGATCATGTCCTCGCGGTTGGACGCGCCGATGACGATGACGTTCTCCAGTCCCTCGACGCCGTCGATCTCCGAGAGCAGCTGTGGGACGACCGTGGTCTCCACGTCCGAGCTCACCCCGGTGCCGCGGGTGCGGAAGATCGAGTCCATCTCGTCGAAGAACACGATCACCGGCGTTCCCTCGGAAGCCTTCTCCCGGGCCCTCTGGAAGATCAGCCGGATGTGTCGCTCGGTCTCGCCGACGAACTTGTTGAGCAGCTCGGGGCCCTTGATGTTGAGGAAGTACGACTTCGCCTCACGAGAGTCGTCGCCACGAACCTCGGCCATCTTCTTGGCCAGCGAGTTGGCCACCGCCTTGGCGATCAGCGTCTTGCCGCAACCGGGCGGCCCGTACAGCAGCACGCCCTTGGGCGGCCGCAGCATGTACTCGCGGTAGAGCTCCTTGTGCAGGAACGGCAGCTCCACCGCATCGCGGATCTGCTCGATCTGACGGCTCAGGCCACCGATGTCGTTGTAGGTGACGTCGGGCACCTCTTCCAGCACCAGGTCCTCGACCTCGGCCTTGGGGATCCGCTCGAACGCGTAGCCGGCCTTCGTGTCGACCAGCAGCGAGTCGCCGGGCCGCAGTCTGCGGGGCCGGTCGAGTTCATCAAGCAGTTCGGCGACCTCGGGCGGCATGTCCTCGACGGACAGCAGCGGCTCGGCAAGCCACACGATGCGCTCCTCGTCGGCGTGCCCGACCACGAGTGCACGGTGGCCGTCGGAGAGGATTTCGCGCAGCGTGCTGATCTCACCGACCGCCTCGAAATGGCCGGCCTCGACCACCGTCAGCGCCTCGTTGAGCCGGACCGTCTGGCCCTTCTTCAGCGACTGCACGTCGATGTTGGGAGAGCAGGTGAGCCGCATCTTGCGGCCCGACGTGAACACGTCGACGGTGTCGTCCTCCTGCACCGAGAGCAAGACGCCGTAGCCGCTGGGCGGCTGACCCAGACGGTCGACCTCTTCGCGCAGCGCCAGCAACTGCTGGCGCGCTTCCTTCAGCGTCTCCATCAGTTTGGAGTTCCGCGCGGCGAGCGAGTCGATGCGGGCTTCGAGCTGGTGAACATCGCGGGCACTACGCAGACCGCCCTGGGCGCTCAGGGAGGATTCGAGTTGTTCGCGCAGCGCTGAGGCCTCGCGACGCAGTTCCTCCAGCTCGGCAGCATCGTCGTTGGACATCGGGTGTCGGTGTCCGTACTCCGCTGTGGGGCCTCCTGCACGCTCTGACTCACTCATGATGCGCTCCTTCCCCGCACCGGAAGTTGGTGCGGTGGATACTTCAAAGCTACCGGCGAATTCCCTTTCGTGTGCGGTCTAAAAACTTGGCGCGCCGGTTGAACTGCTAGCGTTACGTTTCGGCCGGGCGGAACGAAAGGACATTTGTGAGCCTGAAATCCCTAACCACTGGCGTCGCAGCAGCCACTTTGGTCGGTGCTGCGGCCATCGGTGCGACGTCGATTGCGGCTGTCCCCACGACCGCGATCACACCCGCGGTGTTCGGTGCGCCGCTGCCCATGGACAACGATCCCGCGCTCGCCGGTCAGCTGACAGGCATCCTGAATCAGCTCGCCAACGGAGCGACGATCACCGAAAACGCCGGTCTCATCCAGGGCGGGGTCGGCATCATCGAGGGCCGGACCGCCAACCGGCTGTTGAACAACGCCCGCCAGAACGGCGATCTGCCGCTGAACCTGACTGTGACGAATGTCTCGGCGCCGGCGCCGGACGGCTCGGTGACGGCGACGGTCAACGCATCCGGGCCGAAGCTGGCCGGTACCACCCAGCAGGTCACCTTCGTACCCGGCGGCCCGGACGGCTGGCAGGTGTCTAAGGCGTCAGCCACGTCGCTCATGCAGGCGGCGATGGCCTCCGGTTGATCAGTTCGACCGTGCTGCGGCGACGTGCGGTGGTGGCCGCGGTGGCCGCAGCACTTCTGTCGTGCGTGGCGACATTCGCCGGGTGCGGCAAGCCCACCCACCCGGCGGCGTCGGAACCCTCAACGTCGGCCACCCCGTCGTCCGTCGCGCCATCGCCGCCCCCGGACGCCGCGCTGCCGCCGCCCGAGGCGCTCACCGACGTGCTGTACCGCCTCGCCGACACTTCCATTCCGGCCGATCAGAAAGTGCCCCTCGTCGAGGGAGCGACCAACGACGACGCAACCAAGTTCGACAAATTCGGCAAGGCCCTGCAGGACAGCGGCTACACCCCGGTGGGTTTCACCGCCGAGAACATCGCGTGGGCGTCCAGCTCCGCCGGCAACGTGACAGCCGATGTCACCGTGCACAGCCAGAACCCCGCGATGTCCAACGGGTTCACGTTTCCGATGGAGTTCACGCCAGCTCCCGGCGGCGGCTGGCAACTGTCCCGCACGACGGCTGACATCTTGCTGACGTTCAACCAGAATCCGGCCACCCCGACGCCGCCGTCGCCGACGCCAACGGGCTGAGCCGGCCTCATGTGGATCGGGTGGCTCGAACTCGACGTGCTCCTCGGGGACGTGCACTCGCTCAAAGAGAAGCGCTCCGTGGTGCGGCCGATCGTGGCGGAGCTGCGCCGCCGGTTCTCGGTGTCGGCGGCCGAGACGGGCGCACTGGACCTCTACCGCCGGGCGGGACTGGGCGTCGCGGTGACCGCGGCCGACCGCGCCCACGTGGTCGAGGTGCTCGACGCGGCGGAGCGGCTGGTGGCCGCCCGATCCGAGGTCATGCTGCTGTCCGCGCGCCGCGGAATGCACCGCAGCGACGACTTCTAGCCCGCTACAGGTGACGCTTGCGGCGCACCGGCGCCGGGGATATGACGCCCGGCGCGAGCCGGCGGGCACTGATCAGAAATGCCGTGTGACCGCGCATGCGGTGCTCGGGGCGAACCGCCAGACCGACCACGTCCCAACCGCGCAGCAGCGTCTCCCACGCGCGCGGCTCGGTCCAGCAATGCTGGTCACGCAACGCCTCGACGGTCCGCGACAGCTGGGTGACGGTCGCGACGTAGACGATGAGCACCCCGCCCGCCACGAGGGCCGCAGCCACCGCATCGAGCACCTCCCAGGGCGCGAGCATGTCGAGCACCACTCGGTCGACCTGTTCGCCGTCGTAGTGGCCGACGTCGGCGACGACGAGTTCCCAGTTCTGCGGCGGCCCGCCGAAGAACGTGTCGACGTTGCGGTGGGCGTGGGCCGCGTGGTCCTCGCGCACGTCATAGGAGATCACCCGGCCACCCGGGCCGACTGCGCGCAGTAGCGAGCACGTCATCGCGCCCGACCCGGCGCCCGCCTCCAGCACGCGAGCGCCCGGGAAAATGTCGCCTTCGTGCACGATCTGGGCGGCGTCCTTCGGATAGATCACTTGCGCGCCGCGCGGCATCGACATCACGTAGTCGACCAACAACGGGCGCAGCACCAGGAACTGATCGCCGTTG
>JAFAWC010000116.1 GCA_019242135.1 Mycobacteriaceae bacterium
TCGAGGCGACAGCCGCGGCTTCGGCCACTTCGTCGGTGTGCTCGGAAAACGTCGGTGCCGGGCCGGCGTCGCGCTGACCGACCAGGTGCAGCTTGCTGCCCGCAACCCTGCCGCGGGCCGCTGCGATCACGCGGTTGGCCAGTGACACGACCTGCGGGGTGGACCGGTAGTCGCGCTCGAGCCGCACGACGGTCGCGTCCGCGAATCGGCGGGAGAACTCCAGCAGAAACTGCGGCGTGGCACCGGTGAACGAGTAGATGGTCTGGTTCGCGTCGCCGACCACCGTCAGGTCGTCGCGTTCTCCGAGCCACGCGGTGAGCACCCGCTGCTGCAGCGGGGTGACGTCTTGGTATTCGTCGACGACGAAGCAGCGGTACCGGTCGCGGAATTCCTGAGCGACGCCGGCGTCGTTTTCAATGGCGGCCGCGGTGTGCAGCAGCAGGTCATCGAAATCGAGCAGCATCACACCGTCGCGGGTGGACTTCATGGTCTCGTAGCGGTCGTACACGTCGGCCACCTTGCCGGCGGGCAGTGGCGTTTCCCGCGCGGCTTGCGCGACGGCCTGCACATATCCCTCCGGGGTGATCAGCGACGCCTTCGCCCACTCGATCTCGCCGGCCAGGTCGCGGACGTCGTCGGTAAAGACCTGCAGCCGAAGCCGAGACGCCGCCTGCGCCACGATGGCGAACTTGCTGTCGAGCAGCTCCCAGCCGGTGTCGCCGACCACGCGGGGCCAGAAGTACTGAAGCTGGCGACGCGCTGCGGCGTGGAAGGTGACTGCCCGCACCGAACCGGTGCCGACCCCGTCGTCGAGTTCGCGCAGCCGGTTGCGCATCTCCCCGGCGGCGCGCTGGGTGAACGTCACGGCGAGCACTTGGCCGGGAGCGACGTGACCGGCGGCGACGAGGTGCGCGATGCGGCGGGTGATGGTGCGGGTCTTGCCGGTGCCGGCGCCGGCCAACACGCACAGCGGTCCGCGCACCGCCAGCACCGCCTCCAGCTGCTCGTCGTCGAGACCCGCCAACGACGCACCGTGTGAAGCGCTGGCGACCGGCATGGTGCCCATCATGGCAGCCGATGCCGACAATCCGGGTGCGGGAATCGCGGCGTTCGGGGATTGGTTAGATCGGGGTGTGACGGCGGCGCTGACGATGTACACGACGACATGGTGTGGGTATTGCTATCGGCTCAAGATTGCGCTCAAGTCGGCCGGGATCACCTACACCGAGGTCGACATCGAGCGGGATCCGGCGGCCGCGGAGTTCGTGAGGTCGGTCAACGGCGGCAACCAGACGGTGCCCACCGTGAAGTTCGCCGACGGGTCGACACTGACCAACCCGACTGCGGCGCAGGTCAGGCAACGGCTCGCGAGCTAGCCCGCCTGCACCCAGGATTCGATGATCTCCCTGGCGATCGAGATCGATCCCGGCAGCAGCAGCCGCGACTGCGACGGGCTGCTCCAGTCGCCCTGCTGCAGCGCCTCGCGGACCTCGGCGCGGGTGAACCACGCGGCCTCCGCGATCTCGCCGTCGTTGAAGCAGAACGGCTCGTCCGGGTCGGCGACCGCGTGGAAACCCACCATCAGCGAGCGTGGGAACGGCCAGGGTTGGCTCCCGAGATAGTGGACGTCGCGCACGTGGAGTCCGATTTCCTCCGCGATCTCGCGCTCCAGGCACGACTCGAACGATTCGCCGGCCTCGACGAAACCCGCCAGCAGCGAGAAAAACCGCTTCGGCCATACCGTCTGGCGGGCGAGCACTGCGCGATCGCCACCGTCATGGACCAGGCAGATCACGGCAGGATCAATCCGCGGGAATTCCTCGTGGCCCGTGACGGGGTCAACGCGCGACCAGCCCGCCTTCGTGGGTTTGGTCGGCGCACCGTCGAGGGGGCTGAAACGGGCTCTCTCGTGCCAGTTGAGAAGCGCGGTGGCGGTTGCGACCAGTTGCGCGCTGACGTCATCGAACACGGGCCCGGCGCGCCGAAGGTCGAGCACCTCGACGCCGTCGTGTTCGTCTGGCGCAACGAGTGCCGCCCGGATCCCCCACACGTGTCGGCCCTCGGGCAGGCACCCGAGAAATACCGCGTCGGGCGGCGGCCCGTCGCCGAGACCGTCGGCGTCACCGAGCACCACCTGGCCGTCGCGGGTCAGGACCTGGTTTCGCGAATCCACCCGCAGCACCGCGGCATCCGGCCAGCCGGACAGCGCCGCATCGATGTCGGTGCGCAACTCGTCGGCGCGGTCGGCGCCCACGCGGGCGAGCAGCGGCACGTTGCGCAGTTTGAATATCATCGATAATCCGTCACAGCGGAGCCGGCCGGCCGGCGAGATCTGGCACTGGGCCCACCTGCACACTGTAATCATGTCTGCCGCGTCGCCGAACGCCGACGGCGCCCGGGCCGGGTGAGGGCGCTACTCCCGGGGCGCCAGCAGTGCGGCGAGCTCGTCGGCATCCGGCAGCCGGTCGGGACTGACGGTGCGACCTGACCGCACATAGTGAAACGCGGCCCTCACCGTTGACTGCGGACAACCCTGTAACGCCGCCCACGCCAGTCGGTACACGCCGAGTTGGACCGCCGTCTGACGCAATTCGTCTGCGGTGCAGGGCGGCTCGCCCGTCTTCCAGTCCACCACCGTCGCGCCGCCATCATCGTCGGCGAATACCGCGTCGATGCGGCCGCGCACCACCGTGTCGCCGATCGTCATCTCGAACGGCACCTCGACGTCGACGGGTGTGCGCCACGCCCATCGCGACGCCGTGAACGCCGCCTGCAG
>JAFAWC010000208.1 GCA_019242135.1 Mycobacteriaceae bacterium
AACCGGTACCGGTCGGGATAGAACGCGGCCATCGCCAACGCGCCGTATCCGCCCTGGGCGGCACCGACGATCCCGTGACCGTTAGGGGCCAGGCCCCTGTTCGCGGCCAGCCAGTCGGGCAACTCCTGGGACAGGAAAGTCTCCCACTGGCGGCTGCCGTCCTGCTCCCAGTTGGTGTACATGCTGAACGCACCGCTGGCCGGAGCTGCCACGGAGATGCCCTTACCCGCGAGCGTGCTCATCGCGTTGCCTGCCGTGACCCAGTTGCTCACCGCGTCGCCGGCGTTGAAGGCGTCAAGCAGCACGACGGCGTGCGGGCCGCCGGCCAGGAATGCCACGGGGATGTCGCGGCCCATCGCGGCGGAAGGCACCATCAACGTCTCGACGTCGGCGGCACTAGCGGTTCCCGTCGTCGCGGGCACTACGCATGAGGCGAGCCCCAGAATCGCCGTCAGCAGCGTCCGCACCAGCACAGTACCGACCTTCATGGCCACCCCTCCCGGCTCGCCGAATCCGCTTCGGTAGTGAACCACATCACGCAGCTAGTGCGCGAGGAACAGACCAGCGGCGGCGACCACCGAGGTGGTCGCCGCCGCTGCCTGTTCAGTTGATGCTTTGGCTACGCCTGCGGCGTGGCGCCCAGCACGCGCTGGATGTCGGGCTTCATCGCCCCGAGCTGCTGGCCCCAGTAGGCCCAGCTGTGGGTACCGGCCTCGGGGAAGTTGAACACCCCGTTCTTGCCGCCGGCCGCGATGTACGCGTCCTGGAAGGACTTGTTGGTGCGGAGGGTGAAGCCCTCCAGGAACTTGGCGTTGAAGTCACCGCCGCCCAACTCGTTGGGCTTGCCGTTACCGCAGTACACCCAGATACGAGTGTTGTTGTCGACCAGTTTCTGGATATTGACCATCGGGTCGTTGCGCTTCCAGGCCGGGTCGCTTGACGGGCCCCACATGTCCTCGGACTTGTAGCCACCCGCGTCATTCATCGACATGCCGACCAACATCGGCCACCAGCCCTCGGAGAGGTTCAGGAAGCCCGAGAGCGACGCGGCGTACGGAAACTGTTGCGGGTAGTAGATGGCCAGCGTGAAGGCCGCGGAGCCGGCCATCGACAGACCGACCGCGGCGCTACCCGTCGGCTTGACCTGCCGGTTGGACGCCAGCCACGCAGGGAGCTCCTGAGTCAAAAACGTCTCCCACTTGTAGGTCAGGCAGCCGCTCTTGCCGCACGCCTGCTTGTACCAGTCGCTGTAGAAGCTGGACTGACCGCCGACCGGCATGACCACCGACAGCCCGGACTGGTAGTACATCTCGAACGCGTTGGTCTCGATATCCCAGCCGCTGTAATCGTCGCGAGCGCGCAGACCGTCGAGCAGGTAGACCGCCGGAGAGTTGGCGCCACCACTTTGGAACTGGACGCGGATGTTGCGGCCCATCGCCGCCGACGGCACATCCAGATACTCGACCGGCAGGCCCGGTCGGGAGAACGCCCCAGCAGTCGCCGAGCCCCCTACGACACCGATCAAGCCCGGCAACAATGCCGCGCTCACGGCGGCAACCGTCAGCCGGCGCGCCCATCGGCCCCGCATCTTCTCAACGAACTTCATAGATATGTCCATCCAATCTGTGGGTATTGCGCACCGCGTGCATCCCCGGCCGCTGTGCCCTGGTAGTCAACCACACCCGTCCGGGGCCCTCTTGACACGAGCCCCGGCCTTTGCTCGATGGCGGCCACAATTGTGATCAAGCTCACGGCCAGGCACGAGTCGTGGACGCGCAACGGCGACCGACACAGTCCTGCCCATCCGTTGTTCAAAAACCATCCGTCGATGTGGGTATCACCGCACCATTGCGGTCGAGCTGCCACGATCGGGAGAAGCCAGCTAATTATCCGGGGAGTAGCTAGGGCCCGGTCGCGGGTAGGCCGGTATAAGGGGTACCACTTAACGGCGGCTCACTCAAGCCGCAGCGAATCAGGTCGTACTGCGGGACGCGGTCGATACGGTAGCTGGTGAACCCAAACGAGTGCAGCACGTTGGAGAAGAACCGCTTGACCGTCAGCGGTCCCCGAATCGCGGTCAGCACCGCGTCGGTTGCGGGGCACTTGAGGGCCACCTGGGCCTCGGCGATCCAATCCTCATCGAGGTAGGGCGGCAGGTACGGATGTTGCTTGAGCCAGGGTCCGTCGGCCACCGCCCAGTCGGGGAAAAGATCCTTGTCATGGCCGATCCTGGCATCCTGCAGCCGCGCTGTATGGGCCGCTAGCGGGTTTGCTAGACCAATCTGGTCGAGCACCCGCACGTTGAGTCCGACATTCATGCCGAGCATGCCGAGATTGGTGAAGAACACCGTGTGCGGGCCGTTCTGCATAGCTTTCGGATCGGGCGGCAGGCCCGGACCGGCGGGTGGCGGCGGAATCGCGGGTACGACATCCCACTGGGTGTAGTTGCCGGACGGCAGGAGCAAGGCGCCGGTAGGCGTGTTATTGATCGCCTCGATCACCGCGCGCATGCGCGGGTAGTCCAGGTAATCGGTGGCGGTCGTGGGGTGGGCGTTTCCGGTGGCCTGCGAGTAGAACCGCCGCTCGTCGACGATTCCGGAGTAGGTCACCGTCGTCGCGTCGGCGCCCATCCCCGGCGAGTTGGCCGCCCACAGCGCCCACACCGCCACCGCCAGCCAAGCGGTGGCCGTCGCGCCAGCCAGCACGGCGCCCGTCTGGCGGGTAAGGGTGGTCCGGTCGGGCAGCACGATCGGGATGACCGCGACGGGGGCCAGTACGCAGAACAGCGGAGCCAGCAAAACCCGACCGTGCATGAAATCCCCGCCCTGGCGAATCCAGTAGGCGGCCTGCAGCAGGCCACTGAGAACAAAGAACACCGCCACCACCGGCGGACTCTGCACCAGCCTGCGCAGCCGTGAGCGGCGGTCCCGGGCCGGGGCGCGGACCCACCACCGACGGCTGCGCCCGGCCAGCACCAGTGCGCCGAGCACCGCCAGCAGAATTGCCGGCACCCACAGCAGATAGGGCCGGTCGAAGTTCTCCAGGTAGGCGAACCCCTGCAACCACTTCTTGCCCGCCGCGTCCTTGGCAAGCGCGGTGCCCGGCACCAGCAGCCCGTAATAGCCCATCCGGAAGATCTGATAGGCCACCGGCAGGAAACCGCCGGCGACGACGATGCACACCCGTGCAGCCCATCCCCGCACCGCGATCAGCATCATCACCAAGGCCAGACCGCCGGTCAACGCGAGTTCCGGGCGCACTAGCACAGACAGGCCGGCGACGAAGGCCAGCGCGGCGGTGAACGAGCGGTGGGCCGGCGGTTGCGATGAGCCGCTCGCGCGACGAGCCGGCAGCTGCGATGAGCCGCTCGCGCGAAGAGCCGGCAGCTGCGACCAGCGGACCATCATCCACCACAGCAGCCCGAGATATGCCACCACCAAACCATTTTCGAGTCCGGAGGTGGCGAAGTCGCGGGCCGGCGGCACAGCAATGTAGACCAGCGCGCCGGCCGGCAGCAGTAACGCGCGCCTACCGACCAGGCCCGGCGCGTAGAGCCGTCCGGCGCCCAGCATCAGGAACACGACGCCCGCGATCGACAGCGCCAGCGCCAGCGCCAGCGCCACATACTCCAACCGCACCGGGCCGCCGACGAGCCCGCCCAGGTAGAGCAGATACGTCCACAGCGTGGAGGTGTTGGCCTCGACGCGTTCGCCGGCGTTGAACACCGGGCCGTTGCCCGCCAGCAGGTTTCGCACCGTGCGCAGCACAATGAGCCCGTCATCGGCGATCCAGCGGCGCTCCCAGGCACCCCAACCGAACAGCACAGCCACCACCAGGACGCCGGCCCAGAGGCTGACCTGCGAGGTCAGCTCGAGACGGCGGGCACTAACCGAAATAGACGGCCGCACCGACGGTTCCGATCAATGCCAGCGCGAGGAACTGCAGCACGCGGTCACGAAGTGCGATCTCCTCCGGCTCACCCGCCATGCCGCCGTCGACGTCCACCGCGTAGCGCAAAATCGCGATCGTGAACGGGATCATCGAGATCGCAAACCATGACCCCGAGTGGGCCTCGCGATCGCGTTCGAACGCCCAGGAGCCGTAGCACAGCACCACGGCGGTGGCCGACAGTGTCCAGACGAAGCGCAAATAGGTTCCGGTGTAGCTCTCCAGCGACTTGCGGATCTTGGCTCCGGTGCGCTCGGCCAACCGCAGCTCGGCGTAACGTTTGCCGGCCACCATGAACAGCGATCCGAACGCCATGACGAGCAAAAACCATTGGGACAGCTGGATGCTGGCCGCCGCACCGCCGGCGATCGCGCGAATCAGATAGGCCGACGAGACGATGCAGATGTCCAGCACGGCCTGATGCTTGAGTCCGAAGCAGTACGCGAGCTGCATCGCGATGTAGATCGCCATCACCACGACAAGATCGCGGGAGACGAACCACGAGATCGCCAGTGAGGCGACGCCGAGTCCGACCGCCGTCGCGTACGCCAGCCATTCGGGTACCACGCCCGCGGCGATGGGACGGAACCGCTTGGTCGGGTGGGCCCGATCGGCTTCAACGTCGCGGACGTCGTTGACCAGATACACCGCGGAGGCGGCCAGGCAGAACACCACGAACGCGATAGCCACGCGGATCAGCACTTCGCGGTAGTCGTACGGCACGTGCCGGCCCAGGGCCGCCAGCGGTGCGGCGAGCACCAGAAGGTTCTTCACCCACTGGCGGGGCCGCATCGCCTTGACGACCCCGGCGATCACGCTCTCGGCCGGCCGGGTGATTTCCGTCGCCTCTTCGCTCATCGCCTGCTCCCGACTTTCTTGACCAGCTCGGCGACCAGCGCGCCGACCGCCACGCCGGTCAGCACATCACTGGGATAGTGCACGCCGAGGACCAAGCGGGACAACGCCATCGGCGGCACGAGAAGCACCGGCAACGGCAGTCCCGTGAGAGGGGCCATCAGCACGGCGGCGGTCGTGGTGGAGGTCGCGTGGGCGGACGGGAAGCTCAGCGCGCTCGGCGTGCCGACATTCACCTCGACGGCGGGATGCTGCGGGCGCCGGCGGCGAACGGCCCGCTTGATGAGCACCGCGGCGGCGTGGGCGCCGAATGCTCCGCCACCGGCCAGCAACCATTCGGAACGCCGCTGCGGGACCAACACCGCACCCAACGCCGACACTGCCAGCCAGCCGACGCTGTGCTCTCCGAAATGCGACATCGCACGGGCGACGGCGACAACGCCGGGCCGCGCCGCCAACGCGGACTGAACGGCAACCAGCGCGGCGACCTCCCGACTCGGGGACGGAATTTCAGTCATGGTCGCCTGGTGCGGGCAGCAGCACCGACTCCCACCGCTGTGTGCTCGACAGCACCGGTAGCGCGTCGCG
Organism: Mycobacteriaceae bacterium; assembly: GCA_019242135.1. Classification (GTDB taxonomy): domain Bacteria; phylum Actinomycetota; class Actinomycetes; order Mycobacteriales; family Mycobacteriaceae; genus Mycobacterium. The sequence continues at coordinate 5,392 of JAFAWC010000208.1, forward strand.
GTAGATGCGGCGCATTTCGTCGAATCGGCGCCCCAGCTTGCGCTGCCTACGCAGCGATGCGGCCAGCAGGGAAAGCATCTTCGCGCGGTCGCGCTGGCGGTACACCACGCCGCGGCCATCGGCGGTGGTGACGGTCACGCCGTCGTATTTCGACAGCAGGAACCACCTGGCGTCCTGCGTGGGAACGTTGAGCTGGGGCCGTTGATGGTGGGCCCTATTCGTCTTTTTGAGGTTGTGCCACACGCCGCGCACCAGGTGGTAGGCGATGCCGGGCGCCTTATAGGGAGGATTGATTCTGCGGGCCCCCTCCGAGGGCGCCGGCAATTCGCTGGCGGCCGGCAGCACCACCGCGTCCGAATACTCCTTGCGAATCCGGTGCACGTCGGGCAGCGCGGACTCCAGGATCGAGAAGATGTGCTCGGGGCCGGCCAGGAAGTCATCGATCGCCTTGTTCTGGATGGCTACTGTCGAATATTCCAGGCACGCAAGGTGTTTCAGGGTTGCCTTCAGATGGCTGCGGACCAGGCCGGAGACGTCCCCGTCCCAGTGCATGGCGGCCACCACCAAGCGGTTGCGCAAATGGAAGTACGCCTGCCAGTCGATCGCGTCATCCTTATCGCTCCACGCCATGTGCCAGATCGCGGTGCCCGGCATCGTCGCCGTCGGGTAACCGCGCTCGCCGGCGCGCAACCCGTAGTCGGCGTCGTCCCATTTGATGAACAACGGAAGCGGCTGGCCCAGCTCCTCGGCCAGCTGGCGCGGGATCATGCACATCCACCAGCCGTTGTAGTCCACGTCGATGCGCCGGTGCAGCAGGTTGCTGTCGTAGTTGTTGGCGTTCAGGGGCTTTTTGGCGAAGTCGTGGTCGTACTTCGTGTACGGAGCGGACGTCCACATGAAACTGGAGCGGTCCACGATCTCCCCCATGATGTGCAGGTGCGAGGGCTCCTGCAGGTTCAGCATCTGCCCACCGACCAGCATCGGAGTCTTCGCGAAGCGGTTCAGCGCCAGCGCTCGCAGCACCGAGTCCGGCTCGATCCGAATGTCGTCGTCCATGAACAGGATCTGCTGACAATCGGTGTTCTTCAGCGCCTCGTACATCACCCGGCTGTAGCCGCCCGAACCGCCGAGATTCGGCTGGTCATGGATCGATAGCCGATTGCCCAGCGGCGCCACCGCTTCGGCGAAACCCGGATGGTCGCGTACCTTGGCCTTGCCCTGATCGGGCACGATCACGGCGCCGATCACCTCGTCCACCAATTGGTCTGAGGTCAACGCCGCCAACGACTGCACGCAGTCGGCGGGCCGGTTGAACGTGGGAATACCGACCGCGATGTTGGCGACGCCCGGCGCGGGAACGGGCGCAAACCATCCAGCGCTGTGCAGCGTGACGGCACTGTCGGTGGTCACGTCGAACCAGATCCAGCCGCCATCCTCGAACGGCCCGAGGTCGATCTCGAACTCGACGACTGCCGGCGCGTCATCGAGATTTGCAACAAAACCGCGGCCCTCGATGAAGATCCGCGCACCGGTGGCCTTGGTGCGGTAGATGTCAACGCGGCCGGTGCCGGTCAGCTCGGTCCTCAGCACCACCGACCGCAGCGTCGACCAGCGGCGCCAATAGCTGGCGGGAAATGCGTTGAAGTAGGTGGAGAAGGACACCTCCGACTCGGCGCCGATCTGCAGGGTGGTGCGGCTGGTGGCGTGCGCCCGGCGGGCGTTGGTGATCGACTCCTCGATGTAGAGCTTGCGCACATCTAGTGGCTCGCCGGGCCGCGGCAGAATCACGCGGGCCAGCAGGCTGACAGCCTTGGAATTCATTCGGGGTCGCTTTCGGTCAGCGGGGTGCCGTCGCGCAGATGCGGCGCCAACACGTTGTCGTACATATTCAGTGCGCTGGCGATGGCCATGTGCATGTCGAGGTACTGGTAGGTGCCCAGCCGGCCGCCGAACA
>JAFAWC010000233.1 GCA_019242135.1 Mycobacteriaceae bacterium
GCCTGTTTGTAGACCTCGGTGAACGCCTCGGCGTAGTGCTCGGCCTGTTCCTGACCGATCGAACCTGAGCGCGCCGCGCCGAGCAGCCGATCCGCCCAGGTGCGGGCGGCCTCGGTGAGCAGCGCCTGCACCCGCAGCCGGTTCTGCTCCGACATGTCGATCGCGTCGGGTCGCACATGATCAGGCAGGCGAACGATGAAATGGACTGCAGCCCACGGTGATTCACTGACACGCGCGCTGTAGTCGATACTTCTGCCCCCGAGTTCGTGGACCAGGATGTCCTGCATGTCCAGGCGGACGGCCGTGGTGTAGCGGTCGCGGGGCAGATACACCAGGGCGGACACGAAATGGCCCAGCCGGTCGGCGCGCATGAACAGCAGCGTGCGCCGGCGCGAGCCGACGTCGATGATCTCGGTCGCCATCGCCAGCAACGTGTCGATGTCGAGCGAGAAAAGTTCAGGGCGGGGGAAGGTTTGGATGACATCGAGAAGCAGCTGGCCGGCCAGCGAGTTCAGGTCGCGGCCCGACCTGGCCAGCACCTCGTTGACGCGGCGGGAAATGACGGGAATCTCTTTTACGTTGGCGTTCATCGCCGCGACAGTGAACAGACCGACCAGCCGGTGTTCAACGGGTTGATCACCGGAGTCGTCGCGCACGACGACGACGTAGGGGTATGCGCCGTAGCGCAGATAGCTCGGGACGATGGCCTGGGTCAGCACGAACAGCTGATCGGAGTCGGTCAGCTGAGGGAAAACGTCCTGGCGCCCGCGCAGCACGCCCAGACGGCTCGCGTCCAGAACCTCGGCGTTGCCGTCGCAGACCGTGCAGCCCTGGTAGCCGAGCAGGACGAAGTGGCCGTCGTCGAGCCAGCGCAACAGGCGTGCCACCTCGTGGCGCTTGGCGGCCGGGAAGCGACCGTAGTCGTTGTTGTCGAGCGTGTCGGCCAGCGTGCGCAGGGCATTCCTCATCGCGCCGGCGTCGCGCGCGACCTGCTGCGCGTCGGTGATCACCCGCGGCAGCTGGCGCTCGACCTCCTGCAGCGTCTTGCGGTCGGCGTGAGACGCCAGCTCGACATGTATCCAGGACTCGTCGATTCCCGCGGTCCTCGCGTCGTCCGGTCCGCGGACCGCGCGGATGTCCTGCAGCGTCCCGTCGCGGCCGCGGCGCACCCGAAAAACCGGACTCATGATCGACACGTAAGCCACGCCGAGCCGGTTGAGCAGCACCGTCACCGACTCCATCAACATGGGCGCCTCGTCGGCGACGATTTGCAGGGCAGGCCCGAAGCCGCGGCTGTCGTCGGCGGGGTAGGTGGCGACGTTGGTGACGCCGACCTTGCGGGTGAAACCGAGCCGTCCGTGAGCCGTCATCACCGCCCGGGTCAGTACCTGCTGTGCGCGCACCCGCACCGGTGCGGTCAGGCCCCGTTCGCCGATCGCCGGCGCGTCTCCCTGCGGACCGCGGTAGCTCTCGATGTAGGCGCGGATCAACGAGGGAACGAACTTCTCCCAGACCCCCGAGCCATCGACGCTGCGGGCGTCGGGCCTAGCCGTCATGGGAGAGCTCCTCGTCGGCGCGGCGTACCGGCACTGGTACGCAGCCGCTCACCCTAGTCGCGTGTCAGCCTGCGGTGTGTCACGCGATGCGGCCGGGCGGCCTCCGAACCGAGCCTAGCCACCTTGTTCTCCTCGTAGGCCGCAAAATTGCCTTCGAACCAGAACCACTTCGCCTCGTTGTCCGCGTCACCCTCCCAGGCGAGGATGTGCGTGCAGGTGCGGTCCAGGAACCAGCGGTCGTGGGAGATCACCACCGCACAGCCGGGGAACTTCTCCAGCGCGTTCTCCAGCGAGCTGAGGGTTTCCACGTCGAGGTCGTTGGTGGGCTCGTCCAGCAGAATCAGGTTGCCGCCCTCTTTGAGGGTCAGGGCGAGATTGAGCCGGTTGCGTTCACCGCCGGACAGCACGCCGGCGGGTTTTTGTTGATCGGGCCCCTTGAACCCGAACGCCGACACGTAGGCACGCGACGGTATTTCGTGCTGGCCGACCTCGATGTAGTCGAGGCCATCGGAGACGATCTGCCAGACGGTTTTGTCGGGTTCGATGCGTGAGCGGGCCTGGTCGACGTAGCTGAGCTTGACGGTGTCGCCGATTCTGACGGTGCCGCTGTCGGGTTTCTCGATGCCGACGATCGTCTTGAACAAGGTGGTCTTGCCGACGCCGTTGGGTCCGATGACGCCGACGATCCCGTTGCGCGGCAGGGTGAACGACAGGTCCTTGATCAGCACCCGGCCGTCGAATCCCTTGTCGAGGTGCTCGACCTCGACGACCAGACTGCCCAGCCGCGGGCCGGTGGGGATCTGAATCTCTTCGAAGTCGAGCTTGCGCGTCTTCTCCGCTTCGGCGGCCATCTCCTCGTAGCGCTGCAAGCGGGCCTTGCTCTTGGCCTGACGGGCCTTGGCACCCGAGCGGACCCAGGCCAGTTCGTCCTGAAGCCGTTTTTGCAGCTTCGCGTCCTTGCGGCCCTGCACCGCCAGCCGCTCGGCCTTCTTCTCCAGGTAGGTCGAGTAGTTGCCCTCGTAGGGGTAAGCGCGGCCGCGGTCCAGCTCGAGAATCCACTGCGCCACATTGTCGAGGAAGTAGCGGTCGTGGGTGACGGCCAGGATCGCGCCCTTGTAGTCGGCCAGGTGCTGCTCGAGCCACTGCACGCTTTCGGCGTCGAGGTGGTTGGTCGGCTCGTCGAGCAGCAGCAGGTCGGGCTTGGAGAGCAGCAGCTTGCACAGCGCGACGCGGCGCCGCTCACCGCCGGACAGGTGGGTCACCGGCTCATCGGGCGGCGGGCAGCGCAGCGCGTCCATGGCCTGCTCGAGCTGCGAGTCGATGTCCCACGCGTCGGCGTGGTCCAAGTCCTCCTGCAGGCGCCCCATCTCCTCCATCAGCTCGTCGGAGTAGTCGGTGGCCATCAGCTCGGCGACCTCGTTGAACCGGTCGAGCTTGGTCTTGAGGTCGCCGAGGCCCTCCTCGACGTTGCCGCGGACGGTCTTTTCCTCGTTCAGCGGTGGCTCCTGCTGCAGGATGCCGACCGTGGCGCCGGTGGCCAGGAATGCGTCGCCGTTGTTGGGCTGGTCCAGTCCTGCCATGATCCGCAAGACGCTCGACTTGCCGGCCCCGTTCGGCCCGACGACGCCGATCTTGGCTCCCGGTAGGAAGCTCAGCGTGACGTCGTCAAGGATGACCTTGTCGCCGTGCGCCTTGCGGACCTTCCGCATCGTGTAGATGTATTCGGCCATGCCGTGAGGGGTGCCTTTCTGGTCTTGGGTTCTCGACCATCCTAGGCAACCTTGGTCGGGGCCTGGCCGCCCGCACTACGCCGACAGGGGCAGCGCTTTTCCGCCTTTGGCCGTCGGCTTGACGGCCTCGTCGGTCTTGGCCGGACCGGCGACGGGCGGGGGCGGGATCAGCTCCTCGGGTTTGGTGATCGGCGGGAGTTCGGCGCTGGCGGGCGAGTCCGGCTCGTCGCCGGTGGGGCCATCGGCGGTGGAGTCATCGGCGGTGGCCTCAGGGTTGGCGTCGCGGCTGGCACCGCTGATGGTCTCGACAATCTGCACGATCGCCTTCGACACATCCGGACCGACCGAGGTGGCACGCATCTCCAGCGACGAAC
>JAFAWC010000269.1 GCA_019242135.1 Mycobacteriaceae bacterium
GGCCAGCCGCATACCTGGGAACCGGGGAATCAAAGCGCCGAAGACCGTTCTCAATTCGATGCGCGCGAGCGGCGCCCCGATGCAGTAACGCGAACCGTATCCGAACGACATGTGCGCGACCCCGCTCCGTGAGACATCAGGACGGTCGGGATCGGCGAACACCGACGCGTCGTGGTTGGCCGATCCGATGTCTAACAGCAGCAGGTCACCGGCGTGGATCGCGACGCCATCGATCTCGAAGTCGGTGCGCGCGTAGCGGGGGATGCCGCCCACCCCGCCGCCCGACGACGTTGCGCGCAGCAGCTCCTCGACGGCATGCGGAATCAACGAACCGTCGTCCAACAGTGCTCGCCACTGGTCCGGATTGGTCAGCAGCAGCAACGTCCCCATCCCGATCTGAACCACCGTCGTCTCGTGCCCGGCGAACAGCAGAAACATTGACAACGAGGCGGCCTCGTCGTCGGTGACGCCGTCCACCGCCAGCCGCGACATCACGTCGTCGGAGGGGTGTGCGCGCTTGCGCTCGACCAACGCCCGGCAATAGTCGAACAGCTGAGTCAGCCCGCGCTCGGACCGCGCGTGGTCGCGCACGTTGCCGGTGTCCTGGGTCCAGGCGCGGAACTGGTCACGGTCGGCGTACGGCACTCCCAGCAGCTCGCAGATCACCAGAATCGGCAGCGGCAACGCCAGTTTCGCGTGCAAGTCGGCCGGCGGTCCGTGCTCGGCCAGGTCGTCGAGCAGCGCGGCGGTCAGTTCCTCCACCCGCGAAACCAGCGACCGCAGGTGCCGCGGCGAGAAATGCGGCTGCAGCAGCTCCCGCATCCGCGCGTGGTCGGCGGCTTCGGTGTCGAAGCTGCCCAGCGGACCGCCGAACAATGCCGACTCCCCGATGCGCGACGCGGCCTCGGGCGCCGGATGGGAACGGCCGAGCCGGTCGTCGTCGAGCAGTCGGCGTACCAGGGTGTAGTCGGTGACCAGCCAGCCTTCGTCTCCCACCGGGGTGCGCACCCGGTGGATGGGACCCCGCGACCGCAATCCGCGCAGTGCGGCGGAGGCTTCGAGGGGATGGTTTTGGGGAAACGGCAGTTGAGGCAACTGGGCGGATATGGTCACCGCGGCCTCCAAACCGTCTGGTACAAGAAGCTTTGTACAACGATAATTCCCCGCGCTTTCGCCCGTGCGGAATCGCCCACCGCCACCTCCGCATCGGTCGCATCGTCGACGCGCTGATCCAGGCCGCCCGGTCACACTGAGGCCGAATTCGCCGACGTGCCCCGGCCCGGGTTTGGCGCTTCCGCCTCGACATGCTGCTACGTTCGGCTGGCAAAACCCGCGCAAACCTCTGTCGCGACAACGAAGGAGTCGATCGACGACCACCACCCTGGCAGCCGCCAACGTGCTGCATCTGCACGTCGGCGCTCTCGATTACGTCCTCATCGCTGTCTACTTCGTCTTTGTGCTGGGAATCGGCTACCTCGCGCGCAGTCAGATCGCCTCGAGCCTGGACTTCTTTTTGTCGGGTCGCCGGCTTCCGGCCTGGGTGACCGGTATCGCGTTCGTGTCGGCCAACCTCGGCGCTGTCGAGATCATGGGCATGTCGGCCAACGGCGCCCAAATCGGGCTGTCGACAATGCATTACTACTGGATCGGTGCTGTTCCGGCGATGCTGTTCCTCGGTGTGGTGATGATGCCGTTCTATTACGGTTCGAAGGTCCGCAGCGTTCCGGAGTTCATGCGGCGGCGGTTCGGGACCGGCGCGCATCTGGTCAACGCGATCAGTTTCGCAGTGGCGCAGGTGCTTATCGCCGGGGTGAATCTCTTTCTGCTCGCGACGGTCATCAACGCGTTGCTCGGTTGGACCACCTGGGTGTCTCTGGTCGCCGCGGCGCTGATCGTGCTGACGTATACAGCGTTGGGCGGGCTGTCGGCGGCGATCTACAACGAAGTGCTGCAGTTCTTCGTGATCCTCGCGGCTCTGGTGCCGTTGACGATTTTCGGCCTGATCAAGGTCGGCGGCTGGAGTGGTTTGCGCGCCAAGGTGATCGACACCAGAATCGCCGGCGGCTCGGTGACCGCGACGGTGCATCAGCAGTTGACGACGTGGCCGGGACAGGCGTTGAGCGGCTTCTCCAGCCCGGTGTGGTCGGTTGTCGGCATCGTGTTCGGGCTGGGCTTCGTCCTGTCGTTCGGGTATTGGACGACGAACTTCGTCGAAGTGCAACGCGCGATGGCCTCACATTCGATGTCTGCGGCCCGCCGCGCGCCGATCATTGGTGCGTTTCCGAAGATGCTGATCCCCTTCGTCGTCGTGTTGCCGGGCATGATCGCCGCCGCCGCCATCGGCGACATGATCCACCTGAAGTCCACTGGTGGCGGCCAGGTTACGTACAACGACGCAATGCTGCTCATGATCCGCGACATCCTGCCCAACGGATTGCTCGGCGTGGCCATCGCCGGCCTGATCGCGTCGTTCATGGCGGGGATGGCCGCGAACATTTCTGCCTTCAACACGGTGATCAGCTACGACATTTGGCAGCAGTACGTCGTGACGGACCGCTCCGACGGCTACTACATCAAGGTCGGCCGTTACGCGACGGTCGCGGCGACGGTGCTGGCCGTCTTCACGGCGTTGATCGCCGCGGGCTACTCCAACTTGATGGACTACCTGCAGACCCTGTTCGGCTTCTTCAACGCGCCGCTGTTCGCGACATTCATTCTCGGCATGTTCTGGAAGCGGATGACCCCGACCGCCGGCTGGGCGGGTCTTGTCGCCGGAACACTGTCCGCCGTCTTCGTGTTCGCGTTGTCCAAAGTCGGTGTCGTTAACCTGCCGGGCCAGGGCATGCCGTTCGTCGCGGCCACGGCGGCGTTCGTCGTCGACATCGTGGTCAGTGTCGCGGTAAGCGCGGTGACCTCACCCAAGCCGCGCGAGGAGTTGGTCGGTTTCGTGTACTCGGAGACGAAGGTGCCGATCCTGTCCGACCCCGAGGATGCCGGTCAGCCCTTCTACCTCAAACCGGTTCCGCTCGCCGCGGTGATGCTCGCGTTCGTCATCGTCCTCAACCTCGTGTTCCATTAGCCCTGAACAGGAATCGTGATGACCACTGCCAAGTCTCGGCGAACACTCGGGCGGCTGTTCGACATCCGCAACATCGTCGGCGCACTTCTGGCGATCTACGGTGCGCTGCTGACCCTGGCAGGATTCGTCCCCGCGTTGCTCACCGCGCACGACACTCCGGCGGCGAAGACCGACAAAGTTGACCTGTACGTCGGCACGGCCGCCAATTGGTGGGTCGGCCTAGTGCTGCTGGTGATCGCGGCGGGTTTCTTCGCGTGGGCCGCGCTGCGCCCGCAGCGCATCGACGATGTCGGCTCGCTGAAGCGGGAAGGCTGACGTTACTTGCAGGCCGCGGTGACACGCAGCAGGGCCACCCTGTGCGGGGCCAGCGCACCGCTCGCGATGGCGCCCTCGGTGGTGCTGTCGGTGTGCGCCCATAGGTCGCGGACGGTGTAACAGGGCGCCTTCGGCAATCCGATGTCCTCGGCGGTGGTGGTGATGCTGGCCAAAGCGTCGGGCCCAGAGTCCCCGAGCGCCATGACCGCGACCGCGACCGCGCCGTCGGCGAGCGGTTTGACCAGCACCCGGGGATCATTTCGCAGCGTTGCCGCAGAAGCCACTTTCGGATCCTGGTCGATCGCGAGCACCTCGC
>JAFAWC010000419.1 GCA_019242135.1 Mycobacteriaceae bacterium
CCCAGGTCGAGTCCGGTCATCTCGCAGTCGATCCACACCACTTCGTCACGCACAGCGCTCAACAGTAGGCGTTTGATCGCCCCGAGTCGGACACCGGGAGCCGTGTTGGGCGGCAATGGCCGGCGCCGAAGTGCGCGATCGGGACGCTATCCGCCGCCGAGCTTCTTGTAGAACGCGCCGACGATCGGCGCCACGACCGCGCGCGGCGCGTAACCGCTGGCCACCGACATCGCTTTGGAGGTGACTCCCGGCACGACGCGCATCTTGTTGCGCTGCAGCCCGTCCAACGACAGCTTCGCGGTGTGTGCCGTGGAGATCCACAGGAAGTCCGGCACGAGCCGATCGACGAGTGAGGCCGCACTCTCGTCGGGCAGCGTGGTGCGCACCGGCCCGGGTGCCAGCAGCGTGACATGCACGCCCGCCCTTTTGAGTTCGCCGCGAAGCGACTCGCTGAACGTGTTGACGAACGCCTTCGTCGCCGCATAGGTGGCATTGTGGGGGATCGGTGAATTGCCCGCCGCAGAACCGGAAATGAGGATGCCGCCGGCGCCCCGATCGACCATGCCGGGCACCACCGCCAGCGTCAAGTCGTGCACGCCAAGAACATTCAGCGCCACCTGCGCCTTCTCGGCAGCCGCGTCGAGGGACACGACCGGACCGAACGTCGCGGTACCCGCGTTGGCGCACAGAATGGAGATGTTGCGAGAGGCGAGTTCCTCGCACAGCTTCGCGCGTTCCCCGGGTTCGGCGAGGTCGACGGGGCGCACCTCGACCGTCACGCCGTATCGGTCGGTGAGCCTCCCTGCCAGCGCATTTAGTACATCATCGCGGCGCGCCGTGACGATCAGATGGTGGCCGCGTGCGGCCAGCTCGGTGGCCAACGCTTCGCCGATGTTCTGGGACGCCCCGGTGACGACGGCGCGTGCGGTTGGACTGGGTGCTGGCACTGGCATGACGACGATCGTAGACAGCCAGTGGATGGGCGGTGGCTAACCACTGGATAGGGTCAGGCCCTATGGGCAGTCCCCCCGCCCGCGGGCGCGTGCTGGCGTGGGCGTTGTGGGACTGCGGATCGACGGGCCTGAACGCGATCGTCGTCACGTTCGTGTTCTCGGTCTACCTCACCAAGAGCGTGGGGGAGGGGCTGCCGGGCGGGACGACGCCGGCAAGCTGGCTCGGCCGGGCCCTCACGGTCGCCGGTGTCGTGGTCGCGTTGCTTGCCCCGGTCACCGGCGTGTGGGTGGATGTGCCCAGCCGACGGCGGCGCACTCTTGGCGCGCTGAGCGCGGTCCTGGTGGTGCTCACTGCGTCGATGAGCCTCATCCGCGACGATCCGGGCTATCTGTGGGCCGGCCTGGCGCTGCTCGCGGCGACGGCGGCGTGCAGCGACTTGGCCAGCGTTCCCTACAACGCGATGCTGCGCCAGCTGTCGACACCGGAGACGTCGGGTCGGGTGTCCGGATTCGGTTGGGCCGCAGGCTATACCGGCAGCGTGGTGTTGCTTCTGCTGGTGTATGCGGGGTTCGTCTCCGGCGACGGGCCCACCCGCGGTCTGCTGAGCATCCCGACCGCCGGCGGGCAGAACGTGCGCGCGGCGATGCTCATGACCGCGGCGTGGATGGCGGCGTTCGCACTGCCGGTGCTGATCGCTCCGCCGCCGCCAGTCGGATCCGAAGGCGCGGGCGGGACGGCTCGGGTGACCGGCCTGTTCGGCGCCTATCGCAAGTTGTGGTCGGACGTGGTGGCCGAGTGGCGCCGCGACCGCAACGTCGTCTACTACCTGCTGGCCAGCGCGGTGTTCCGGGACGGGCTGAGCGGGGTGTTCACCTTCGGCGCGGTGCTCGGTGTCGTGGTCTACGGCATTTCTCAGGCCGACGTGCTGCTGTTCGGGGTCAGCGCCAGCGTGGTGGCCGCGGGGGGCGCGGCCGTCGGCGGACTGCTCGACGACCGCATCGGATCAAAAAAAGTCATCCTCGGGTCGCTGGCCGCGATGATCGTCGTCGGGCTAACGCTTTTGACGCTGTCGGGTGCCACCGCGTTCTGGGTGTGCGGCCTGCTGCTGTGCCTGTTCATCGGCCCGACCCAGTCCTCGGCGCGCACCCTTCTGCTGCGGATGACCGCCCACGGCAAGGAGGGAGTGGCGTTCGGGCTGTACACCACGACGGGACGCGCGGTGATCTTCCTGGCGCCGCTGCTGTTCTCCACGTTCGTGGACGCGTTCGGCACGGATCGGGCCGGCATGGGGGGGTTGCTCGTGGTGCTGGCGGCCGGCTTTGTCGCGATGCTGCTTGTGCGCGCACCCCGTCGTTAACCCGCGGGCCTGCAAACGGTCAGCAGCGCGCCCGTGCGTTCCTCAACCTGCACACCCTGGATGGAGATCTTGCAGGTGATGTCGCGGCCGGCGTTGATCACCGTGATGCTCGCGGCGGTCTTGGCGGGCTTGGTCAGGTTGACCTCCTTGTGCCACGGCAGCAGCACGTTGAACTCGGTCTGCATCAAGCCGCCGGTGTCGATGTAGGTGATGTTGATCGCGCGCCCCGTACCGGTGACCTCATAGTCCACCGGCTCGGTCTCTCCGGTATTGGGGCCGGTGGTGGTGGTTGGGGCGGTCGGGAATGGCAGGTTCGGGATCGGGAACGGCAGGTTCGGGATCGTAAACGACGGCGTGGGAGTCGGGGTGGTCCGCGGGGTGGTAGTCGTCGGCATCGCCGGGATGGAGGTCTGCTGCCGCGAGGGATTGGTCACCTCGAAGACCATCCACACGACCAGGCCGAGGACGACGGCGAGGGCGAAGCCCGCCGCCCCCCACAGCCAGGGCCGCGGGGGCCGGGGCGGTTCGGGGGGTTGATCGCCCGGGGACGGCAGCTGCCCGGTGTGCGGAGAGGTCTGCGTCCAGTATTGCGGGAGTGGTTCGGTCGGAGCCGGGTACGACGGCCTCGACGTGGCGGAGTAGCTGGGGCCGAGAGGCGCGCTGCCTGCATATGCCGGGTCGGGATAGGCCTGGTAGGGATCTCGGTAGGCATCGGTGGGGTCCGAGGATGAGCCGGGCCGCGACTCCGTCATTTCCACCTCATGGCTGCGAGGGTACCTGCGCGACGTGTGCCGGGTCGCTGTCATGCGATCAGGGTTGTTCGGACCGCGTCGAGGCCGCACATGGGCGTAGGGTCGCCAATCATGTGCGGTATCTGCGGAGAGATCCGATTCGACGGCCGCCCGGCGGACGTGGCCGCGGTGACGCGGATGATGTGCGCGATGGTGTCCCGTGGCCCGGATGCCGACGGCATCGTCGCGCACGGGCCCGTGGCGTTTGGTCACCGGCGGCTCTCGATCATCGACCTGTCGTCGCACGGCGCCCAGCCGATGGTGGACAGCGAGCTCGGCCTGACCCTGGTGTTCAACGGGTGTATCTACAACTACAAGGAGCTGCGCGCGGAACTCCAGGCCGCGGGTTACCGCTTTTTTTCGACCGCGGACAGCGAGGTCCTCATCAAGGCCTTCCATAAATGGGGCGCCCGATGCGTTGAGCGCTTCAAAGGGATGTTCGCTTTCGCGATCGCCGACCGCGACTCCGGGGTGGTGACACTTGGTCGCGACCGGCTCGGCATCAAGCCGCTCTACCTCGCCGAGTCGCCCGGCAGGCTGCGCTTCGCCTCATCGGTGCGGGCTCTGCTCGACGCTGGCGACGTTGACACCGACCTCGACCGCGCCGCCCTGCACCATTATATGAGTTTTCACGCGGTGGTGCCCGCCCCGCTCACCATCTACCGCGGCGTGCGCAAGCTGCCGCCGGCCACCGTCAGGGTCATCCAGCCCGACGGCACCCACACGGACACGGTGTATTGGGCACCGCAGTTTCACCGCGACGCCGAGCGCACGACATGGTCGCGGGCGGACTGGCAAGACGCCTTGATCGACGCGTTGCGGGTGGCGGTGTCGCGCCGGATGGTTGCCGACGTTCCGGTTGGCGTGCTGCTGTCCGGTGGCATCGACTCGTCGGTGGTGGTGGCGCTTCTGGCCGAGCAGGGCCAGCACGGGCTCGCCACCTACAGCATCGGATTCGACTCCGCGGGCGGCCAGTCCGGCGACGAGTACTTCTATTCGGACATGGTCGCCAAGGCCTTTGACACCGATCATCACAAGATCCACATCGACAACTCCCGACTTGTCCCCGCTGTGCCGAAAACCATTGCGGCGATGAATGAACCGATGGTCAGCCACGACTGCGTCGCGTTCTATCTGCTGTCGGAGGAGGTCAGCAAGTCGATCAAGGTGGTGCAGTCCGGTCAAGGCGCCGACGAGATCCTCGCCGGCTATGACTGGTACCCGCCGCTGGCCAACATCGCCCGCGAGCAGACCACCGACGCCTACTCCAAGGTGTTCTTCGACCGCGATCACAACGATGTGGTGTCGATCTTCGCCCCTGAGTACTGCCTCGACTTCGACGCGAGCCGCGAGTTTGTCACGGCGCATCAGTCCGCTGCGGGCGCCGAGACGGCGGTCGACGCCGCGTTGCGGCTCGACACCGAGGTGATGCTCATCGACGACCCGGTGAAGCGCGTCGACTCGATGACGATGGCATGGGGGTTGGAGGCCCGCGTTCCGTTCCTCGACCACGACTTCGTCGAATTGGCCGCGACCTGCCCACCCGATCTCAAGCTCTCCTGCGGCGGTAAGGGCGTTTTAAAGGACGCGTCCCGCTCGCTGTTGCCCGCCGAGGTCATCGACCGCACCAAGGGCTACTTCCCGGTGCCGGGAATTCGCCATCTCGACGGGCAGGTGCTCGACCTGGTCCGCGACGCGCTGACTAATGAGGCGGCGCGTGCGCGGGGCCTGTACCGGCGCGAGACCCTCGAGGCACTGCTGAACGCGCCCAACGAGGGCCGAACCACGCTCGGGGCGAACTCGTTGTGGCAGCTGGGGGTGCTCGAGATGTGGCTGCAGAGCATGGAGAACTGATCATTCATGCATATCGGGGTGCGCGCGAATTACGGCGCGTCGCTGTCCCCGGACGCGACCGCGTTCGCGCACATCGTTGATGACGGCGGTTATCCCCGCGCCGTGCAACGGTTCCTGCGCGGATGGCGAGCCAGCTCCTCCCGTGACGTGGTGTTGCCGGTCGACGGCCCCGTTACTCGCGTGGTTCATTCGGCGGACGGCCACTGGTTGGCCTGCCAGGTGGCACCCGAGGGAAGCACCCGCTCCCAGATCTGGGTTGTCACGACCGATCCCGACGACCGGATGGCCCGCCGCATCGATTACGAGGAGAACGGCACCGCCGAACTGGTCGGCTGGGACGGGTCACGCGTTTCGGCGGTCCTGTTGGGTGACGACGGGGTAGGGCAATCCTGTCTGATCGACCCCGCGGACGGCAGCCGCATTGTGCTGGACCGCCGGTCGGGAGGTCGGCTGGTCGACGCGTGGGCCGGTGCGTCGCTGGTGCGGGTCGGGCCCCGCGGCTATCAGGAGCTGATCCTGCTGCACGGCCTGACCGAAATCGCCTTGCTGCCATTCGACCCGGGATCGGTCACCGACACCGGTGTCATTCTCGACGATCAGCACCCGCGCCGAATCCGCTGCGGTCCGACCGGCGAAGAGATGCGCCTGTACTTTCCCGCGAAAATGTTTGACATCGACAGCCCGCATGGTTACGTACGGTCACTGATTCGCAGTGACAACGGCTGCGAGTACGCCCGACTGCTCGAGGTCACGGCGACCACCGACGGCGTCTCCTATCACGTGGTGGCCGAACGGCCGGACTGCGAACTGCAGGAATTCGTCGTCAGCGATGACCTCAGCACGGTAGCACTTCTGTGGAACATCTACGGCCGCAGCGAATTACAGATACTGGCATACACAGACAACACGCTCATGGATCCGATTCCGTTGCCTGGCATGGTCGCTAGCGAGCTCTCGATCAGCGCGGGCGGGTCAATGGTCGCGGTGACCGCCGAGAGCCCATCGCTGCCGCGGACCGTCGAACTCGTCGATCCGCGGTCGCGAGAATGGCAGCGCATCGACCGCGAGCCGAGCCGCGGTCCCGTCGTCACCGGTTTTGCTGTTGGACCCACGCTGGAAACGATCACCGCCAGCGACGGACTGAGGTTTACCGCATGGCTGCACCGCCCACCGGCCGGCGCTCCGGCGGTCGGCGCACTGGTGTACCTGCACGGCGGACCCGAGGGACAGGCTCGACCCGATTACAGCGATGTGTTCCCGGACCTGCTCAACGCCGGAATCACCGTGCTGGCACCCAATGTCCGCGGTTCGGGCGGATTTGGCCGAAGCTTCATGCACGCCGACGATAAGGAGAAGCGGTTCGCCGCGATCGACGACGTCGCCGAATGCGTGCGGTTCCTGGTCGACAGCGACCTGGCCGATCCCGCGCGCATCGCCTGCGCGGGCTGGTCATACGGCGGCTACTTGACGTTGGCGGCCCTGACTTTTCATCCCACCCTTTTTGCGGCAGGCATCAGCATCTGCGGCATGAGCGATCTGTGCACGTTTTATCGCAACACCGAGCCGTGGATCGCGGCCGCGGCGTACCCGAAGTATGGCCACCCGGTGCGCGATCGCAAGTTGCTTGAAGAGTTGTCACCACTGCGTCGGGTCGCCTCCCTTACCGCTCCGCTGCTGGTCGTGCACGGTGCAAACGACACGAACGTGCCGGTCAGCGAGTCCGAACAGATAGTCGAGGCGTTACGTCAAGCTAGACGACCGGTCCGGTTCCTGCTGTTCGACGACGACGGGCACGGCATCGACAAACGGGAGAACCGTGCGGCCCTCACCACTGCGGTCGCCGAGTGGCTCAATGACGCGTTCTCCGCCACCCGTGCGGCGTCCTGAGCCCGCAACCCGGCATCCGGGACGGCCGGGTTTGAACCTTTAACTGTTGGGTAACCGCATTGAACTGGCTCGGCTGACATTGAACTGGCTCGGCGAACGGAGGCAGGACATGCGACCTACTGGAATCGTCGGCGCGATTGTGGTGATCTGGCTGCTGATCGGGGTCCTGGCCGCGTATCAGCGCGACTACTTCAAGACCGGAGCGGACAGCTGCGCGTCAGCCGGGACGATCGCCTTGACCGTGGTTGCCGGCCCGCTCAATTACTTCGGCGTCAACCCGAAGGTCACGAATTGCGGCAAACTGCCGCAGCCCAGCAGCAGCGGCCCGCTGAACAGCTCACCCGCAGCATAGAGATTGGAGTGACATGATCATCCTCGGAATCATCCTCTTACTCATCGGACTGTTTGTGGAGAGCACGGTCAGCAGTCTGCTCACCACGATCGGTGTCATCCTGATCGTGATCGGCGTCGTCTTGTGGATTCTCGGCGCCGTCGGGCGCCCGGTCGCCGGCCGTCGCTATTGGTTCTAGGTGCATCATCGCCACAGTGGCCGCCCGAAAGGGCGGCCACTGGCTTTAGTGGCCGCTCGAAAGGGCGGCCACTGGTTTTAGCGCCCGCCCGAAAGGGCGGCCACCGTCATCGCCCGTAATACCGCGCGCGAGCGCGATACGTCGGTGTCCTTGGCGCCCAGCGCCTTCAGGCTGTAGGGCGTCGAGTTCAACAGACCGAACGCGGCATGCGCCATCACACGAGCGTCCGCCTCGCTGATTGCGTCGCGCTCCCGCAACAGATCCACCCAGATCTCCACGTACTGCCGCTGCGCCTTGCGGGCCTGGCGTCGGGCCCTGTCCGGTAGCTGTGCCAGGTCGCGGTCTTGGATCCGAATGAGATCCGGCTCGCTGAGCGCGAATTCGAGATGAAAGTCAACGAGTCCGTTGAAGGCGGCCTCGGCGTCGATTGCCTCCGACACAACCGCCCGAGCACCGGCCAGCAGCCGGGTGCTGACGCCGACCAACAACTCGGTCAGCAGCGCCTCCTTGTTCGGAAAGTGCCGGTAGATGGCCGGCCCGCTGATCCCGACGGCGGATCCGATGTCCTCCAACCGCACCGCGAGATACCCCCGCTCGGCGATCAGCCGTTCGGCCGCCGCGAGCAGCTTCGAGCGCCGGTCGGACTTGAGCCTGCTGCGGCGGGTCTGGGTAGACACGGTGGTAGACATTTCGGTTAATCATAACTAACATGTTCTCAGTTAGTCGACATTAACTCAGGCACGGGACGTGGCATCTTCTAATCGCGACGAGCACCTCGCTCTCGTCGCCCAGCTGCGCGACAAACTCGCGACCGCCGCACGCGGCGGTCCCCAGCGCGCACGCGAACGGCACGTCAGCCGCGGCAAGCTGCTGCCGCGTGACCGGGTGAACGGCCTGCTCGATCCGGGCAGTCCCTTCTTGGAGCTCTCGCCGCTGGCCGCCGACGGCATGTACGACGACGAGTGTCCCGGCGCCGGCATCATCACCGGCGTCGGCCGGGTGTCGGGCCGCGAGTGCGTCGTCGTCGCCAACGACGCGACCGTGAAGGGTGGCACCTACTACCCGATCACGGTCAAGAAGCATCTGCGCGCGCAGGAAATCGCCAAGCAGAACCGGCTGCCGTGCATTTACCTGGTGGACTCGGGCGGCGCCTTCCTGCCTAAGCAGGACGAGGTGTTCCCCGACCGCGAACACTTCGGCCGCATCTTCTACAACCAGGCGACGATGAGCGCCGAGGGCATTCCCCAGATCGCGGCGGTACTGGGCTCGTGCACCGCCGGGGGAGCGTATGTGCCAGCGATGAGCGACGAAGCGGTGATCGTCCGTGAGCAGGGCACGATCTTTCTCGGCGGTCCACCGCTCGTTAAAGCCGCGACCGGCGAGGTGGTCACCGCCGAGGAACTCGGCGGCGGTGATCTGCATTCGAAAACATCCGGCGTGACAGATCATCTCGCCCACGACGACCGCGATGCGTTGCGCATCGTCCGGCGCATCGTGTCCACGTTGGGTCCGCGCCAGCCCTGCCTGTGGGACGTGACGCCGACCGTCGCGGCACCCCTAGACCAGACCGAGCTCTACGACCTGGTGCCTCTCGATCCCCGGGTTCCCTACGACGTGCACGACGTCGTCACCCACATCGTCGACGGCGGCGAGTTCGCGGAGTTCAAAGCCGAATACGGCGCCACCCTGGTCACCGGCTTCGGCCGCATCCACGGCCATCCGGTCGGCGTCGTCGCCAACAATGGTGTGCTGTTCAGCGAATCAGCGCTCAAGGGTGCGCATTTCATCGAGCTGTGTGACAAGCGGATGGTTCCGCTGCTGTTTTTGCAGAACATCTCAGGATTCATGGTGGGCCGCGACTACGAGGCCGGCGGTATCGCCAAGCACGGCGCGAAGATGGTCACCGCCGTGGCCTGTGCCCGCGTGCCGAAGCTGACCGTGGTCATCGGGGGGTCCTACGGCGCAGGAAACTACTCGATGTGCGGCCGTGCGTATTCGCCTCGTTTCCTGTGGATGTGGCCCAACGCCCGCATCTCGGTGATGGGTGGCGAACAGGCGGCGTCGGTGCTGGCGACGGTGCGGTCCGACGCGCTCGAGGCAGCCGGCACGCCGTGGTCCGACGAGGAGCAGGACGCGTTCAAGGCGCCGATCCGCACGCAGTACGAGGCGCAGGGCAACCCGTATTACTCGACGGCGCGGCTGTGGGATGACGGCGTCATCGACCCGGCTGACACCAGGACGGCGCTGGGCCTGGCGCTCTCGATCGTCGGGCAAGCGCCAGTGGAATCGGTTTCCTACGGCGTGTTCCGGATGTGACGCGATGACCTTTCAGACGGTGCTGGTGGCCAACCGCGGCGAGATCGCGGTTCGGGTCTTAAGGACGCTGCGGGCCATGGGCATCCGGTCGGTCGCCGTGTACAGCGACGCGGACGCCGGCGCGCGTCACGTCACCGAAGCCGACGGGGCCGTGCGCATCGGTCCCGCTTCCGCGCGCGAGAGCTACCTCAAGATCCCGGCTGTCATTGATGCAGCGCGGCGCACGGGCGCCGAGGCCGTCCACCCGGGATATGGATTCCTCTCGGAGAACGCTGAATTCGCCGCTGCCCTCGATGCGGCTGGCATTACGTTCATCGGTCCGCCGACTGCGGCGATCGAGACGATGGGCGACAAGATCGCCGCCAAGGCCACGGTTGCACAATTCGGCGTGCCGGTCGTGCCAGGTATCGCCCACCCGGGACTGACCGACGAAGATCTGGTGCGGG
>JAFAWC010000058.1 GCA_019242135.1 Mycobacteriaceae bacterium
TTGCCGATCCCGTCGAGGGTCGGCCCGCGCTGGACCACCACATCGGTGGGCGCGACGTCCGCGATCTTGATCGTGTTGTTCTCCGACGCGAAGATCGCCTCCGACAGGTCGAAACCGACCTTTTTGGCATCGACGTCAAACGCGGCGACGAACTTCACGTCGCGGACGTGGTACGGACCGAAGCGCACGTGCATCAGGCCGGGAACCGTCGACGTTTCGTCGGCATCCTGGTAGTACTGCACGCCCTGAACCAGTGAAGACGCGCAGTTACCGACGCCGACGATTGCGACGCGCACCTCCGACCCGGCGCCGGTGTTGTTGCCACTCATGAGCGGTTCTCCTTCTCCTGCCTTCTCATGCCTTCTTGTGTCACCAGAAAGTTGTTTGCGGTTCGGTCGTTACTCGGGTCACCCTTCCCCCAAGCCCTGCGCAACCCGTTCCGCGGCGATCAATTCGTTGAGCCATTTCACTTCCCGCTCGCTGGACTCCAGGCCCAGCTGATGCAGCTGGCGGGTGTAGCGGTCAAACGAGCTACTGGCTCGCGCAACGGCATCACGCAAGCCTTCCCGGCGTTCCTCCACCTGACGTCGGCGGCCTTCCAAGATCCGCATCCTGGCCTCGGCCGGAGTGCGGTTAAAAAACGCCAGATGAACGCCGAAGCCGTCATCGGTGTAGTTCTGCGGACCGGTGTCGGCGACGAGTTCGCCGAAGCGCTGTCGGCCGGGCTCGGTCAGCCGGTAGACCCGGCGGGCTCGGCGCACCGGAGCGCCCGCGGGTGCCGCGTCCTCGGCGATCAACCCGTCGACCTGCATCCGGCGCAGTGCCGGGTACAGCGAACCGTACGAGAACGCGCGGAAAGCGCCCAGTAAACCCGTCAAGCGCTTTCGCAACTCGTAGCCATGCATCGGCGACTCGAGAAGAAGCCCTAAGATCGCGAGCTCCAGCACCCGAGTCACCTCCTTTGCTCGGCCGCTACGACGCCTCGACACCTCGCGCCATAGTATCGCCCCGATATATTTAGCGCTACCGGCTGGTTTACCCGAAGTTCAACTCCAGGCCGCATGCCCGGAGGCCGGCACGGAATATCGGCGGCCTTCCCGGCTTCCGCGGTCAGACGATGCACGTACTCTGGTCACCGTGCGACTGCAGCGACAGGTGGTGGACTATGCGCTTCGGCGCCGGTCCCTGCTGGCCGAGGTCTATTCCGGCCGCACCGGTGTCAGCGAGGTTTGCGACGCCAACCCCTATTTGTTGCGCGCTGCCAAGTATCACGGCAGGCCCAGCTCGGTGGTCTGCCCGATTTGCCGCAAGGAGCAATTGACGTTGGTGTCCTGGGTGTTTGGCGATCACCTGGGCGCAGTGTCGGGATCGGCGCGTACCACCGAGGAGTTGGTGATGCTGGCCGCCCGATACGACGAATTCTCGGTGCACGTGGTGGAGGTATGCCGAACCTGCAGCTGGAATCACTTGGTCAAATCGTATGTGCTGGGTGCGGTTCGTCCACCGACCCGATCGCGCAGTACACGAACGGCGCGCAGCGGGGCGCGCACGGCCAGTGAGTAGCGGGGAGCGCCCGAGCCGGTCAGCCGCCGACATCCCACAGGGAGCGGGGGGCGACCGCGTCGCGGAACGAACGGGACCGGTGCGTCAACCACCGCCGCCGGACGCGCCCCCGACAACGGTCCTTCGGCCCATGGCAGACGACGTCGCCCCGCTTCGCGACCCCATCGACGAGGTCAAGGCGGCGCTGGACCGACCCTCGCGGCGGGGCGGACCGCCGCGAGGGGCACCGCCGGGGGGACGTCCGCCAGGTGGAGGACCGCCGAGTGGGGGCCGGCCGCCGGGCCCACGAGCCCGGATCAACTGGAAGTGGGTCCGGCGCGCGCTGATCATCGGAGTCGTCGCGATCGTCGTGGTGCCGATCGTCACCTTCGGGATGGCCTATCTGATCGTCGACGTGCCGCAACCCGGCGATATCCGCACCAACCAGGTGTCCACCATTCTGGCCAGCGACGGCAGCACTGAACTCGCGAAAATAGTTCCGCCCGAAGGCAATCGCGTCGACGTGAACATCGAGCAGGTGCCCCAGCACGTGCGCGACGCCGTGATGGCCGCCGAAGACCGAGACTTCTACTCCAACCCCGGGTTTTCGTTCACCGGTTTCGCCCGCGCGGTAAAAAACAACCTGTTCGGCGGGGACACTCAGGGTGGTTCGACGATCACTCAGCAATACGTCAAGAACGCGCTGGTGGGTTCCCAGCGCACCGGCATCGGCGGCCTGGTCCGGAAGGCCAAAGAGTTGGTCATCGCGACAAAGATGTCCAATGAGTGGTCGAAAGACCAAGTGCTGCAGGCCTACCTGAACATCATTTACTTCGGCCGCGGCGCGTACGGGATCGCCGCCGCCTCCAAGGCCTACTTCAACAAACCCGTCGATCAGCTCACGGTCGCCGACGGCGCACTGCTGGCGGCCCTGATCCAGCGGCCATCGAGCCTCGACCCCGCAGTCGATCCGCAGGGCTCCGAAAAGCGCTGGAATTGGGTGCTCGACGGGATGGTGACCATCGGGGCGTTGAAGCCCGCCGACCGTGCGGGGCAGGTGTTTCCGCAAACGGTGGCGCCGGACCAGTCCCTGGTGGAAAGCCAGACCACGGGTCCGAACGGCCTGATCGAACGCGCGGTCAAAGCCGAACTGCTCAACCTTTTCAACATTGATGAGCGGACACTGAACACACAGGGTTTGCAGATCACCACCACGATCGACCCCAAGGCGCAGAAAGCCGCCGAGGACGCGGTGAACACCTACATGAAGGGTCAGGACCCGGACATGCGCACCGCCGTGGTGTCGATTGATCCGAAGACCGGCGGAGTCAAGGCGTACTACGGGGGTTCGGACGCGAACGGTTTCGACTTCGCTCAGGCGGGTTTGCAGACAGGATCGTCATTCAAGGTCTTCGCGTTGATCGCGGCTTTGCAGCAGGGGATAGGACTCGGCACCCAGGTGGACAGCTCGCCGCTGGACGTCAACGGCATCAAGATCTCCAATGTGGAAGGCGAAAGCTGCGGTACGTGCAGCATCGCCGAGGCGCTCAAGCGGTCGCTGAACACCAGTTATTACCGGCTGATGCTGAAATTGAAGAACGGACCGGTCGACGTTGCTGCTGCCGCGCACGAGGCCGGCATCGCCGAGAGCTTTCCCGGCGTGGAGCACACGCTATCCGAGGACGGCAAGGGCGGCCCACCGAACAACGGAATCGTCTTGGGGCAGTATCAGACTCGGCCCATCGACATGGCATCGGCATATGCCACCATCGCCGCGTCAGGTGTCTATCGCGCCCCACACTTCGTGCAGAAGGTGGTGAACGCGCAGGGCGAGGTGCTGTTTGATGCCTCGAACCAGGACAGCGGTGGCGACCAGCGCATCGACAAGGCGGTCGCCGACAATGTCATCTCCGCGATGCAACCCATCGCCGCCTACTCCAACGGGCACAACCTCGCGGGTGGTCGGCTGTCGGGAGCGAAGACCGGGACGACACAGCTGGGCGACACCGGCGCCAACAAGGACGCGTGGATGGTGGGCTTCACCCCCTCGCTGTCGACCGCGGTCTGGGTAGGCACCGCGCAGGGCAACAAGCCGCTGGAGAACAAGTGGGGTGCTGCCGTGTGGGGATCGACTCTGCCATCGGACGTCTGGAAGTCGACGATGGACGGCGCCTTGCAAGGCACGCCTACCGAATCTTTCCCCAAGCCAGCGTCGATCGGCGGGTACGCGGGCGTGCCTTCGGCGCCCCCAGCCCCACCTCCGTCGATGACGTCGTCGTCGGCGTCGCCGACCGCAACACCGAGTGAAACCGTCACCCAGCCGAGCATCGAGGTGGCGCCCGGCATCACCATCCCGGTCGGGCCGGCGTCGACGGTTTCCGCGCCGACTTCGGCACCGTCGGTCCCGGGCGGTGACAACAACCCAGATGGTCCGCTGCCCGGGCCGGCACCGCCGCCGTGACGGTACCCAGCGAATGCGAGGTGCCAGCGGAGGAGGCATCAGTCGCGTCGCCGGAACCGCTCGCTGACGATACGCGCAGCCTCGAAGGTCGCGACTTCCCAAGTCGCACAGATGTTCTCGGTGCCGCACTAGCCGAGACGATCGGCGGACCGGTCGGTCGGCATGCGCTGATCGGACGCCAGAGGATCATGACACCGCTGCGGGTGATGTTTCTGATCGGACTGGTATTCCTCGCGTTGGGATGGTCGACGAAAGCGGCTTGCCTCCAGAGCACCTCGACCGGGACCGCCGACCAGCGGGTCGCGAACTGGCAGAACGACAGGGCCTATTACGAGCTGTGCTACTCCGACACCGTTCCGCTGTACACGGCAGAGCTGCTGAACCTGGGCAAGTTCCCGTACAAGTCGAGCTGGCGGGAGACCGATGCCACCGGCAAGCCGCGGACGCAATACGACGGTCGCCCGGCGGTGCGATACATGGAGTATCCGGTGCTCACCGGGTTGTACCAGTACGCGTCGATGGCGTTGGCCAAGACCTACACGGTGCTGACCAAGGTGGCCGGGATACCGATCGTCGCCGAGGTGGTGATGTTCTTCAACATCTCCGCGTTCGGGCTGGCGCTCGCGTGGCTCGCGACCGTGTGGGCCACCGCCATGCTGGGCGGGCGCCGGATCTGGGATGCGGCATTGGTGGCCGGTTCACCCGTCCTGATTTTCCAGATCTTCACGAATTTCGACGCACTGGCAACGGCATTCGCGATCGGATCGATGCTGGCGTGGGCCCGGCGCAGGCCGATGCTGGCCGGCGTGCTCATCGGACTGGGTGTCGCAGCGAAGCTGTATCCGGTCCTGCTGTTGCTGCCGTTGCTATTGATCGGTGTTCGCACCGGCCGACTGAGGCAAGTCGGACAAACGGCCGTGACGGCGGCGGTGACGTGGCTCGTGGTGAATCTGCCGGTGATGGTTCTCTTTCCGCGCGGGTGGTCGGAGTTCTTCAGGCTCAACGCCCGTCGCGGCGACGACATGGATTCGCTGTACAACGTGGTCAAGTCGTTCACGGGCTGGTCGGGCTTCGACGGGAACCTTGGCTTCTGGCAGCCGCCCGTCGTGCTCAACGGCGTTGTCGCGGTGCTTTTCGTCGGTTGTTTGGCCGCCATCGGCTACCTGGCTCTCACCGCACCACGCCGGCCGCGAGTTGCGCAGCTCTCGTTTCTGGTAATCGCAGTCTTCCTGCTGACCAACAAAGTGTGGAGTCCGCAGTTCTCACTGTGGCTTGTCCCGCTGGCCGTGCTCGCCCTACCGCATCGGCGGATATTGTTGGCCTGGATGACAATCGACGCGCTCGTGTGGGTGCCGCGGATGTATTACCTGTACAGTGATCCAGCCCACGGTCTACCCGAGCAACCGTTCACTGTCATGGTGCTGCTGCGGGACATCGCCGTAATGGCGATGTGCGCGCTGGTGATGTGGCAGATCTACCACCCGGAGCGCGATCTTGTCCGATTCGGCGGCCGCATCGACGACCCGTCCGGCGGGATATTCGATGACTGTGCCGATGCACCGCCGCCGTGGCTACCGTCGTGGCTGCGGTCTCGCACCGGGGCCGCTGAGACGATCCCTGCAGACCGTGAGCCGGCCGTGCCGGCGGTTGTGGACTAGCCCGGGATTTCGCAGCTCAGTCTATCGTCGGCTACCCTGGGACGGTTGCCGGCGCAGGCGACCCTCCTGCCACGGACCGACCGTGGCCGCACATGACCACAGGAGGTGATGAGGTTTCCATGCGTCCATACGAAATCATGGTCATTCTTGACCCCACCCTCGACGAGCGCACCGTAGCACCGTCGCTGGAGACGTTTCTCAACGTGATCCGCAACGGGGGCGGCAAGGTCGACAAGGTCGACATCTGGGGTCGGCGGCGACTGGCCTACGAGATCGCCAAACACTCTGAGGGCATCTACGCGGTGGTCGACGTCACGGCGAAGCCGGAGACGGTGTCCGAGCTCGATCGTCAGCTCAGCCTGAACGAATCGGTGCTGCGGACGAAGGTGCTGCGCACCGACAAGCACTGATGAACGGTTCGTATGCCGAGTGTCGGTGGGGCTGCGTAGGCTCGCGCACGACAAGTACGGCGCTTATCCCAGGAGGACCTCGTGGCTGGTGACACCACGATCACCGTGGTCGGAAATCTGACTGCCGATCCTGAACTGCGTTTCACTCCCTCGGGTGCCGCGGTCGCGAACTTCACGGTCGCGTCCACGCCGCGCATCTACGACCGCCAGAGCGGGGAATGGAAGGACGGCGAGGCGCTGTTTCTGAGATGCAACATCTGGCGGGAAGCCGCCGAGAACGTGGCAGAAAGCCTGACCCGCGGTTCGCGGGTCATCGTCACCGGGCGCCTCAAGCAGCGGTCCTTCGAAACTCGCGAGGGCGAGAAGCGCACAGTCGTCGAGGTCGAGGTTGACGAGATCGGCCCGTCCCTGCGCTACGCGACGGCGAAAGTCAACAAGGCCAGCCGCGGTGGCGGCAGCGGCGGATTCGGCAGCGGTTCGCGGCCGGCCGCCGACAAGCCCGCCGATGATCCGTGGGGCAGCGCGCCGGCCTCCGGCTCGTTCGGCGGCGCTGACGATGAGCCGCCCTTCTGAGAAGGCGGCTTGCGATGATGAGCCGCCCTTCTGAAAAGGCGGCTTGCGACGATGAGCCGCCCTTCTAACCACACCAGACAGCAAGCAAGAAAGAGAAAGACCTATGGCGAAGTCCACCAAGCGGCGTCCCGCGCCTGAGAAGCCGGTGAAGACACGCAAGTGCGTGTTCTGCGCCAATAAGGCCCAGGCGATCGACTACAAGGACACCGCGCTGCTCCGGACCTACATCAGCGAGCGCGGCAAGATCCGGGCCCGCCGGGTGACCGGCAACTGCGTGCAGCACCAACGCGACATCGCGACCGCGGTGAAGAACGCGCGCGAGGTCGCGCTGCTGCCGTTCACCTCCTCGGCCCGCTGAGTATCCACCGAACAGGAACGACGATGAAGCTGATTCTCACCGCCGAAGTCGACCACCTCGGTTCGCCCGGCGACCTCGTGGAGGTCAAGGACGGCTACGGCCGCAACTACCTGCTGCCCCGCGGACTGGCGATCGCCGCCAGCCGCGGCGCCGAGCGGCAGGCCAACGAAATCCGGCGCGCTCGCGAGGCCAAGACCGTGCGCGACCGCGAACACGCCGGCGAGCTCAAGACCGCGATCGAAGGTATCGGCGCAGTGTCGTTGCCGGCGCGGTCGGCGGCCGATTCAGGCAAGCTGTTCGGTTCGGTGACCGCGGCGGACGTCGTCTCGGCGATCAAAAAGGCAGGCGGGCCGAACGTCGACAAACGGACCGTGCAAATGCCCAAGGACCACATCAAGTCGATCGGCAGCTACCCCATCGTGGTGCGACTGCACCCCGACGTGCAGGCCACCGTTTCACTCGAGGTCGTAGCCGCGCAGTAGGCGCTCTACTGGCCGCCCGGCCGCGGGAAGAACGGAATCTGCGGGCCCTGCGTCACCGTCTGCGTAATGGTGTTGGTGACGGTTGACGGCGCCGCGGTCGTCACCGCGGTATCGGTCGCGCTGGGTGTGGCGGTGACGGTGCTCGGCGTAACGGTGACGGTGCTTGCCGAGGGGGTGTCGGTAGTCGTCACCGGCGTGCCGGTGTCGGTGGCGGCCGGTGCCTCGGCGGTCTGCGTGATGGTTTGTGTTTCGGTGCCCTGGGTGATGACCGTTGTGTTGGTGTGCGGTCGACGCGGCGACCCCGCCGATGGAGCTGGTGCCGCGGAACTGCCGGGCGCTGCCGAACTGGCGGGCGCGGTCGCCGCGGGCGCACTCGGCGTGGTGGATGCGGGAGCCGGCGAGGAACCCGAGGTCAGTTCCACCCCGGCATACGCCAAACCGGCGATCAGGAGACCGGCGACAACCACGGCGCCCACGACGGCGGGCGTGTTGCGGTGCCACGGCGTGCGCGGCGGTTCGGGTGGTAGCGGGGCCGCGCCGACGTCGGCGTACCCGCCTGCGCGGCCCGGTTCGGAGGCATAGCCCATGCCCCGCTGCGGCTCGGAGGAGTAGGCCATGGCCCGAGACGGCTCGGAGGAGTACGTGGCGGCTCTGGTGGGCTCGGAGTAGAACTCGGATTCGTCGTAATTGGAAGGCACGGCGGCACGGTAACAATCCAGTCTGGGAAATCAATGGGTGTGAGGGCCGCTGGTCGCCGATTGAGCCGATTTCGTGACCTATCTCTCCGGTCCGTGCGGTTTCTCCGGCTTCTCAGATGTCTCGGGTCTCTCTCGCGTCTCCTGGTGGTCCGCGCCCTGCTCGGTTGCGGTTTGCGGGGCCGGCTTTTGGATACGGGCGGAGAGGTTGCCGGCGATCGAGGTGGCGGTGATGGTGATCAGCGCTCCAAGCATCAGGGCGGCAGGCTCACCAGCGCGCAACAAATGGTTCTGCGTTCCTATGGTCGCCGCGGCGACGGGCACGCCAAGTTGTGCGGCCGCAAGCACGGCAAGCATCACCGGTTGCTTCAAGATTGCCCCGCTGGCGTGCGCGGCGATCGCGCCCGCCCCGAGCGCGACGCCCAGCAGGATGAGGCGCGGATCGCGACCGAGGTCGCGAACCTGAAGCGAGGCGCCCAGCCAGACGAAAAACAGCGGGCCGAAAAAGCCCTCGGTGATTCCGAAGAGCTGGCGAGCAAGGCGCCGCGGTTCGCCGATCGCGGCGATCACGAGTCCCAGCGCGAATCCGGCCAACATGACCGAAACGTGTGTGCTGACCGCCAGTGCCGCCAAGGCGAACAAAACCATCAAACTGATCCGAAGTTCCAACGCAAACCGGTGATCTTCGGAGTAGTCGTGCATCCGCTTACGCCAGCCCGAGCGCTCAGCGGCCCGCAGAATGAAGAAGGCGACCACCGCGCAGCCCGCCACCGCGGCGGCGCCGATCGCGGCTCTCGCGGCACGGCTCGGGTCAATAACCAAGGGCAGCAGCACGATACAGGCAGCGTCGGCAATCGCGACCTGTGTGGTGACCGACAGCACCGGCGGACCTTTCAGTCCGAGTCCGTCGATCACCGGCAACACCAGGGCAGCCGAGGACGAGGCCATCAGCACGGCATAGACCGCCGCATGCCCGGTGCCGAAGCCCGCCGCGACGCCGACCCCAAGTCCCGCCGCGACCACGCCGATCAGCGCCGCGCGGGACAATGCCCACGGGACCGACGAACGCAGCGAGGTGTCGCGTACCGGCACGTGGGTGCCCACGACGAACATCACCAGCGCGAACCCGACGTTTGCCAGAAGGGCAAACGTCGGGTTTTGATCGTCGACGAGTCGGAATCCTGTTCGGCCGATGACGATTCCCGCGGCCAACTCGCCCACGATGACGGGCACGCGCAGGTGCGGGACTGACGCCAGCAGAGGGCCGACCAGCCCGACGACCACCAGCAGGGCGAGAGTGTCGAAACCGAAGCCCGACATCTCAGGAGGTCGCTACTGCCACGAGACCAGTCGGCACGGGATGTCGGTGTTCTCGTCGGTTACGTAGCTCGCGCAGACCCGGTGGTACCCGTCGGCGATCTCCAGCGGCATCGACCCGATCGCGGCGCCGCGAATCAACAGAATCGGCGACAGTTTCTTGCCGTCGCTGATCTTGGCGAGATCGGACTTCACATGCGGGTTTTTCTCCGGCAGAAGAGGCAGCCGCGCCGCGCGCAAAATATCTTTCGCCTTGCGGTAGACCGTTTTCGCCTCACGTAGCGCCGCGACCGTTTTCTCTACCCGCTCGGCTTCGGCGACCATACTCAGATAGTCGGCAGCGGCGTCATAGTCGTGCGATTCGGGTTCATCGAGCCACTTGACTGCCATTGCGACACCCTATTCGGCTTATTCGGTCCATGGGGCGCGGAGGCGGTATTCAGGCTCGGCGGCGCCGGCCCGGATAACGGGAGTGGGCGCGCGCGTCCCGATTAATCGAACGCCTAGGCAAACTATCGATCGTCATCATTGGCCATCCGCGAGGTTTGCAAGCGCTGGCCCGAGCGCACAGGGGCGGGTGGACGACACGCGTTGGCGCCGACTCCAGCGAACTTCTCGCCGCCCACCGCAAGAGCGAATCTAACCGCGCGTTAACCACGCTCATAACTGGGCGCAACACAACACGCCCGAGATCGCAACCACACAAGACACGCCGAACCGATTTCGATCCACAGTCGCCACAGTCTCCGAGGTCGGGATTAGCAGGCCATATGTGGATAAGTGCGGGCTTCATCCACAGGTTCTCCACAACCGCTCAACACCACGGATGGAGATATGCACACGCCATGCACAAGTTCATCAACAGCCACCCTTTGCGACTCCGCCAGCAACGTCTAGCGTCGAGCCGTCCGCGGGTGACCTCGGCGCGTCAAGCCAACGAGTTGTCGGTGTCCTGGCTTATCGTCGAGGTAGCTGAGGCGAACGTACGTTCGGAGGGAGGTGGGGCGCCCGATGGCCGTAGTCGACGATCTCGGACATCACGGCATGGATGCCCCGCCGAGTGAGGACTTCGGGCGACAGCCACCCCAGGACATGATGGCCGAACAGTCGGTGCTTGGCGGAATGCTGCTGAGTAAGGACGCCGTCGCCGACGTGG
>JAFAWC010000074.1 GCA_019242135.1 Mycobacteriaceae bacterium
TGCGCCAACGACTTGCCCAGTTGCACGGCGAGATCACCGGTGAACACGAACGTCCCGGGCACGGCCGTCAACGGGTTGTAATGCGTGTACTGCATTCCCGCAGGACCCACTCCGATCGCCCCCACCGTCGAAGAGATCTTTGCGTCCGGTGAGGTGAACCGCTGGGTCGGTGTCACGTTCACCACGGTGGTGACCTGCTGGCCGGCGCGTTGCACGACCACCGGGGTGGGACCGCTGAGCGGTCGGACCGCGGCCACCAGCTCGTCGAAGGTGTGGACGTCGGTGTTGCCCACCTTGACGATCACGTCGCCCGCCCGGATGCCCGCGTCCGCGGCGGGACCGGCACCGCGGCAATCGCCGACCTTGCCCTTCTCGAGTTCCGGTGCCACACAAGCGGTCTGGCCCACCACCGCGGTGGTCGGCGGGTGCAGGTCGGGCAGGCCCCAGCTGAGCGCGATGCCGTAGATCAGCACGAGGCCGATGACGAAGTTCATCGCGGGCCCGGCGAACAGCACCGCGACCCGTTTCCACGTCTTCTGCTTGTACATGGCCCGGTCGCGCTCGTCGGCCGTGAGGGGTTCGACCGACGTCATGCCGGCGATGTCACAGAAGCCGCCGAGCGGGATCGCCTTGACGCCGTATTCGGTCGCACCGAGCTTGTTGGGCCGAAACGTCGACCACAGCGTCGGCCCGAAGCCGACGAAATAGCGTCGCACCAACATTCCCGTCGCACGCGCCACCCACATGTGGCCGCATTCGTGCAGTGCGACGGAAACGAGGATGGCGAGTGCGAACAGCACGACGCCGATCGCGAACATCATCGGACCGGGATGACCTCCTGTGAGACGACATGGCGTGCGTGAAGGCGTGCCCAGCGCTGTGCCTCCAGTACGTCTTCCACGGTAGCGGGTTCCGCCGCCCACTGGTCGGCTGCGGCCAGCACGTCGGCGATGGTCCGCACGATCGCCGGGAACCGGACCCGCCCGGCCAAAAAAGCCGCGGCCGCTTCTTCGTTTGCCGCGTTGTAGACGGCGGTCATGCAGCCGCCGGCCGTCCCGGCACGCCTGGCCAGGTCCACCGCGGGAAACACCGTGGCGTCCAGTGGCTCGAAATGCCAGCTCGAGGCGGTGGTGAAGTCGCACGCCGCGGCCGCCCCCGGCACCCGATCCGGCCAGCCGAGGGCCACGGAGATGGGCAGCTTCATATCCGGCGGACTGGCCTGCGCGATCGTGGATCCGTCGGTGAACGTCACCATCGAGTGCACGATCGACTGCGGATGGACAACGACCTCGATGTCGTCGTAGCGCACCCCGAACAGCAAGTGTGTCTCGATGAGCTCCAGACCCTTGTTCACCAGCGACGCCGAGTTCAGGGTATTCATCGGGCCCATCGACCAGGTCGGGTGAGCGCCGGCCTGCTCGGGGGTGACGTTTTCCAGGTCCGCGGCCGGCCAGCCCCGAAACGGTCCGCCCGACGCAGTCAGTACCAGCTTCGCGACTTCGTCGGCGCGCCCGGCGCGCAGACATTGCGCCAGCGCGGAGTGCTCCGAATCGACCGGCACGATCTGGCCCGGCTTGGCCGCCTTGAGCACCAGCGCACCGCCGGCGATCAGTGACTCTTTGTTGGCCAGCGCCAGCCGGGCACCGGTCTCGAGTGCGGCGAGTGTGGGCTTGAGCCCGACCGCACCGACCATCGCATTGAGCACGACGTCGGTGGCGGTGTTGCGCACCAGGTCGGTGACCGCGTCTGGACCACGGTAGGAGACGTTCCCGAGCTGCTGCGCCGCGACCGGGTCGGCGACTGCCACATTGCTGACGCCGGTCGCGTCGCGCTGTTCGGCCATCAGCCGCGCATTGGCGCCGCCGGCGGCAAGGCCGACGACCTCGAAGCGATCCGGGTTCGCTGCGATGACCTCCAGCGCCTGGGTGCCGATCGAGCCGGTGCTGCCCAGGATGAGTACGCGGGTGACGCTGCCGTCGCCCCGTCGCGCAACCGACTGGCCGGTGCTCACCTGCCTATTGTGCCCCGCCTCGGCGCCGAAGCCGCGCCCACAGGGCCCACCCGAACGCGGCGAACAGCACGACGACGAGCACGACCAGCCAGGGCCACCCCCCGTGCCGGTACACCCAACCTGCCATCGCGCCCTGCAGCCGCCCGGCCGCCGCGACGACGGGGTCTTGCGGATTGCCGTTCGCCTCGAAGAGTCGCACCTCGTAGATCCCGTAGTAGCTCACGTACAGTCCGACCGCGATCAACAGCGCACCGCTGAGCCGGTTCACGAACGGCAACACCCGCCGTATCCGCTCAGCCAGCACCGAACTGGCGAACGCCGCGGCGACCGCCAACGCCCCGACCACTACCGTGATCCCCGCCGCGTACGCGAGATATGCCCAGGCCCTGCCGAGAATCGTCCCGTCGCGAAGACTTGCTCCAGTTATTGCGAGGAATGGTCCGACCGTGCACGACAACGATGCGATCGCGTAGCTGACGCCATAGCTGAACATCGAGCCCAACCGCGCGGTCGGCGCCCAGCGCGCGCCGCGACCCCACCAGCCGGGCATCAGCACACGCCCCGCTAGAAGCCAAATGCCAAGGCCGACAAGCGCTATGCCGATCAGCACGGTGACATACGGCGCGTAGCGCTGAACTGTCGTGGCAGCCGACAACGTGAGCAGACCGAAAGTGCCGAACACCGCGACGAATCCGACCGCCATCGCGGCCGTGGCCGCCAGCGCACGGGTCAGTGCGTTGAGCCGGCGCCCGTTATCGCCGCGCACCACCAACGCCAAATAGGCAGGCAGCATTGCGAATCCGCACGGATTCAGCGCCGCCACCAGTCCTGCGCCGAAGGCCAAGCCCAACAGGTCTCGGTTCACTTCGGCGGCTGACTAGGCCAGGGCCGCCACGCGGTTGGCAAGCTCCTGCTGAGGCATCGCCGCGACCGGGTTGTTCACGAATGTCGATGAGCCGTCCGCGCGGTAGAACACGTAGGCGGGCTGCCACGGCACGCCGTAGCGGGCCCAGATCGACCCGT
>JAFAWC010000101.1 GCA_019242135.1 Mycobacteriaceae bacterium
CTGGCGCCGGGCGGCTTCTGGCAGGAGGCGTGGCGCACCGTGCGGATGCGCCCGCAGTTCGTTGTCTCCGCAATACTCATCGCCGTCGTCATTGCCATGGCGGTGTTTCCATGGCTGTTCACCGCCGCGGACCCGACGTACGCCGACCCCAACGAAAGCATGCTGGGCCCGTCTTCTGAGCACTGGTTCGGCACTGACCTGCAGGGCCACGACGTCTACGCCCGCACGATCTATGGTGCCCGCGCGTCGATCACCGTCGGACTCGGCACGACGGTCGCGGTCGTGCTGGTCGGCGCCACGCTGGGCGCGCTGGCCGGCTTCTACCGCGGTTGGTGCGATGCGGTCGTCTCCCGCGCCGCCGACATTTTCTTCGGCATCCCGCTGCTGCTGGCCGCGATCGTGCTGGCCCAGGTGCAACACCAGCGCACGGTCTGGACGGTGATCGCGGTGCTGGCGGTATTCGGGTGGCCGCAGGTTGCACGGATCACGCGGGGCGCAGTCATCGCCGGCCGCGACACCGACTACGTACTGGCGGCAAAGGCATTGGGCGTCAGCAGGTTCGGCATCCTGGTGCGCCACGTCATACCTAACGCGCTGGGCCCGGTCATCGTGGTCGCGACGATATCCCTGGGCATCTTCATCGTCACCGAGGCCACGCTGTCCTACCTCGGTGTCGGGCTGCCGCCCTCGACGGTGTCCTGGGGAACCGACATCAATCTGGCTCAATCCCGGCTGCGGTCGGGCTCGCCGATACTGTTCTATCCCGCAGGCGCATTGGCGATGACCGTGTTGGCGTTCATGATGATGGGCGACGCTCTGCGCGACGCGCTGGACCCATCCGCACGGACCCGCCAGCTATGACCGGGCCACTCCTGTCGATCGACGGACTGCAGGTGCGGTTCGGGTTGGACCCACCTGTGGTGCGCGATGGGCGCCTGACGGTTTACCGCGGTCAGACGGTCGCGCTGGTCGGCGAATCAGGGTCGGGCAAGTCCACCACCGCCGCGGCCGTCCTCGGCCTGCTTGCCCCGGGAGGCCGGATTACCGGTGGGCGCATCATCTTTGACGGGGAGGAGATCACCGCGGCCGGTCGGCGGCGGCTGGAGGCGATCCGTGGGCGGCAGATCGGGTATGTGCCCCAGGACCCGTCTACCAACCTGAATCCGGTGTGGACCGTCGGTTTTCAGATCCGCGAGGCCTTGCGCGCCAACGGAATGGCAGACAGCAGGACCGCCCGCTCAAAGGCCGTGCGGTTGCTCGACGACGCGGGCATGACCGACTCGGCGACGCGCGCGGGCCGGTACCCGCACCAGCTCTCCGGCGGCATGTGCCAACGCGCGTTGATCGCGATCGGACTGGCTGGGCAGCCGCGGCTGCTGATCGCCGACGAACCGACATCGGCACTCGACGTCACGGTGCAAAGACAGGTCCTCGATCACCTCGAGGCGCTGGCCGGCCACCTGGGCACCGCCGTGCTGCTGATCACCCACGACCTGGGGCTGGCCGCCGAACGCGCCCAGTACCTGGTGGTCATGTCGCAGGGCGTGGTGGTGGAATCTGGGCCAGCACAAGGGATTATCGATGCGCCGGTCCATCCCTATACGCAACGGCTGGTGGCAGCGGCGCCGTCGCTCGCGACACGCCGCGTGCCCCGCGGGCACCCGAACGGTCCGAAGGCGGCAGAGCGGGAGGCTGAGCACCTCTTGGAGGTCGCTGGCCTCACAAAGCACTACCACGCCGGTCTGCCGTGGCGCCGCCACGACGTCACCGCCGTCGACGACGTGTCGTTCCGGGTGCCCCGGGCCACCACCACCGCGATCGTCGGCGAGTCGGGATCCGGCAAGACGACTGTCGCGCGGATGGTGCTCGGGCTGCTGCCCCCGACCACGGGGACGGTCATGTTCGACGGTCGAAACATCGCCGGGCTGGATCGGCGAAGCACCAAGGCCTTCCGGCGCCGCATTCAGCCGGTGTTCCAGAACCCTTACGGCAGTTTGGATCCGATGTATTCGGTGTACCGCACCATCGAGGAGCCACTGCGCACCCACGGCGTGGGCCGCGGGCCCGAGCGCCGCCGCGCTGTGACCGAACTGCTTGACCAGGTGGCGCTGCCCTCGTCGGTGCAGCGTCGGTTCCCGCGCGAGCTCTCTGGCGGTCAACGCCAGCGCGTCGCGATCGCACGGGCGCTGGCCTTACAGCCCGACATGCTGGTCTGTGACGAGGCGGTGTCGGCGCTCGATGTGTTGGTGCAAGCGCAGATCTTGGCCCTGCTCAACGATCTGCAGGCGCGGCTGGGCCTGACGTATCTGTTCATCAGCCACGATCTGGCGGTGGTCCGCGAAATCGCGGACGACGTCGTCGTGATGAGCGGCGGCCGGGTGGTCGAACACGCGCCCACCGAGGAGGTGTTCGAACGTCCCCGCGACGATTGCACCCGCCGGCTGCTGGCGGCGATCCCTGGTCGGCGCGCTCGCTCGTCGCTGGGCTAGCGTGACCGCGGTGGTTCCCATGGGGCACGAGCGAAGCGACCCATTGGCCGCGCTGGCCGAACTGCCGGGTGTGGCCGAGGCCAGCGAGCATGCCCGCGCGGCACTGGGCAAGGCCCATCGGCACCCGATCAACCTGCGCGGCTGGCCGGCGACGGCCGCCGAGGCCACGCTTCGGGCCGCCCGGGCGTCGTCGATACTCGACGGCGGTGCGCCGCGGTTTCCGGCGGAGGGTTTAACCAGCGGACCCATCCTGGCCGGCGCGCTGCGCGTCGCCGAGGCGCTGGAAGGCGGGCAGACCGCACTGATCGGCGTCTGGCGGCGAGCGCCACTGCAGGCACTGGCCCGGCTGCATGCGCTCGCGGC
Source organism: Mycobacteriaceae bacterium (assembly GCA_019242135.1). GTDB lineage: Bacteria > Actinomycetota > Actinomycetes > Mycobacteriales > Mycobacteriaceae > Mycobacterium. The sequence goes on from JAFAWC010000101.1 coordinate 2,853, forward strand.
CGCCGATCTCGCGGAGACGGACGCGCTGGGCCGGCCGCGGAACGAGCGCGACGTCGCGAACCGGTTGGAATTGCTGGCCGGCTTGGTGACGGGCGGTAGCGCCGCGCCGGCGCCTGTACTGGCCGCGGTGGCCCACGGCGAGATTCTCACGCTGGCCCCGTTCGGCAGCGCCGACGGCGTGGTCGCGCGGGCGGTGGCGAGGCTCGTGACACAGGCGACCGGCCTGGACCCGCACGGCCTGGGCGTGCCGGAAACCTACTGGATGCGGCGCGCCGGCGACTACCGGGCGGCGGCCCACCAGTTCGCGACCGGCACGGCCGAGGGGCTGACGCAGTGGCTGCTGCTGTCCTGCCGCGCGCTTGAAGAGGGCGCTCGCGAAGCCGTCTCGATCGCCGAGAACAAATGAAGCGGGCGGCGATCCGAATCGCTTCGGCTCGCCGCCCGCTAGCACGGACCTCCGGTTACCAAGCGTGCAGCTGTGGGTTGCGTGGGTGGCCTCGGCGTCCTTGCGATGCGCTTCAACTGCTGGCCCCACCCAAAGGGCTTGTCGATGTTGTCCGCTTTCCGCAATTACGCAGGCCCGCAACACTTCTGCCTCTATGCGGCGTGCTCCGCGTGGGTGCCGGGATCCGCGCTGGGTCGTCCGGTTCGGGAGATCGAATCTTCTCTTCCGACTCGACCTTGGCCTCTCCGGGCTTCCGTGGTTCCTTTGTACTACGTGACCGCGGTCACATCAAGGGGTCCGGCGCGTCACAGTACGAAGCGCCGCAGAAGCGAGTACGTCAGCGCGCCGGCCGCCAATGCGCTGACCCCCACCGCCGCGGTCGTCGCGACCGCCGCCGTAGTCGGGGCCGGGATCCGGTCGCGTAGCGACACGGGCTTGGAGAACGTCAGCATCGGCCAGCCGCGTCCCGCGGCTTCCTTGCGCAGCCCGCGATCGGGGTTGACCGCAGTCGGGTGGCCGACCGCCTCCAGCATCGGCAGGTCGGTGATCGAGTCGGAGTAGGCGTAGCAGTGTTCGAGCGGGTAGTCCTCGCGGACGGCGAGCTCCCGGATGGCCTGCGCCTTGGCCTCGCCGTAGCAGTAGAACGCAACCTCGCCGGTATATTTGCCGTCGTCGACGACCATCCTGGTGGCCATTGCGTGACTGGCACCCAATGCGCGGGCGATCGGGGCGACGATCTCCTCGCCGGATGCCGAGACCACAACGACGTCGCGGCCGCACAGTTTGTGGTCGGCGATCAGATCGGCGGCTTCGGCGAACACCAGTGGGTCGACGATGTCATGCAACGTCTCCGCCACGATTGACTTGACCTGCTCGACGTCCCAGCCGGTACACATGTTGGTCAGATACGACCTCATCCGGTCCATCTGGTCGTGGTCGGCGCCCGACATCAGGAATAGGAATTGCGCGTAGCTGGACTTCAGAACCGCGCGTCGATTGATCAATCCTTGATCGAAAAAAGGTTTGCTGAAAGCCAGTGTGCTTGACTTCGCGATGACCGTTTTGTCCAAGTCGAAAAAGGCCGCCGTCCTCGTTCGGCTATCAGCGGCCGGTCCGGCGGGCGGGGTGTGCTCTGTCACCGTCAGCGGCGACGCGGCCTGGTCGGAGACGGTCACGGTGTTCAGCATAGGGCCGGGGACGGCCCGCGCCGCGTGGGCCCGGGAAATGGCAGTTCAAGTCAGGTGTCGGGGACTGCAATTCCGCGGTGGCTCAGCCTCATCGATGTCAACAAGCCTTGCGCCGCGTTCACATCTGATGTGTATAGTGAGCATTACTCGGCTTATGCCGGGTGTGAATCAGCCCGACCCCCCGGGGCTGATACACGACGACCCTCGCCTCCTCCCCCCCTGGCGGGGGTCGTCCCTTTTGTCGGGACGGTCGCCCGGCGCGCCACGGCGCGCCCCGCAGGGTGTGACCCCGGCGTAGCGGAATCTCATTTTCATTCAGCGCGCCATTCAGCCACCGTTCGCCCCGGCCGTTCATCCGCCGGGAGCCCCGCCGTCCACCCCCGCACGACGACCCACCCCGGCTGCGAGAGAATCGACGGCCCCACTCGACGCGGCCCCTTCGGCTTAGTTAGCTCAGCGAATCGCATCCGTGCTGATCGGTGTCTTGCACATGCCGTTTCGACACGGTAGTTTTCGCGTGCACCCGAGCGCGGCCGATCACCGCGCCTGCGGCATCGGCTCTTCAACAGCGTGGAGAGCGTTCCCATCGGTTGATGTCTGGTCAATCCGTGGCGACGACCGTCGAGGGGTCGGTCGTCACCTTCGGATGGGTTGGCGGAAGCTGCGAGACCACCAATCGAAGCAGGCGCACGGCTGCGTGTTTGTCCAGCGGCTCATTCCCGTTGCCACACTTGGGCGACTGCACGCAGGAGGGGCAACCCTGCGGGCATTCGCAGGCTTCGATCGCATCGGCGGTCGCGCTCAACCACGTCGCGGCCGCGCGGAAGCCACGTTCGGCGAACCCGGCGCCGCCGGGATAACCGTCGTAGACGAACACGGTCGGCAAACCGGTGTCCGGCCCGATTGCGGTCGACAAACCGCCGATGTCGCCGCGATCGCAACTAACGACCAGCGGCAACAGGCCGATCGCCGCGTGTTCGGCGGCATGCAGCGCCCCGGGCACCGCCGCCCAGTCGATGCCGTTGCGCTGCAGAGCTTCTGGCGTCACGGTGTACATCGCAGCCACGGTTTCCAGTG
>JAFAWC010000241.1 GCA_019242135.1 Mycobacteriaceae bacterium
AGCACAATCCACAGCGTCGGCACCCTCACGGTGCCCGAGGTGCCGTAGTAGGTAAGTCTGGTCCAGATGATGGTGATGATGATCAAGGCAGCGATCAGCGACAGACCGAACATGGCGTAGCAGCCGTAAAGCAGGGTTGCTCGGCCGGTACCGGGCGGCAGGTGGCTGAGAAGCAGTGCACCGGCGGCCGCTGAAACCATCGGCGGAACGACCGGCATCAGCCATCCCCCGAACGCGGCGTCGGGCTCGACGCTGTGCCGGGTGAACATCAGGTAAGGAATGGAGACGGCAGTGAACAGCCCGCCGACGGTGCCTGCTGTCCACAACGCCCAGTCGAGGTCGACCGCCAGCCGTTGGCCGAGAAGGTCCGTGCCGACAAGCACTGATCCCGTGCCGACGGTGAGCACGGCCATCGGGGCTGCCCCGTAATAGTGCGCCATCTGCGGGTTACGGGCATGGCTGCGTGCCACGGTCGGGTGTAGCAGCCAGTGACCGCCGACGACCAGGATGAGCACTAACAGCAACACCGCAGAGACCACCCACACCACCTCAGCGAACACCCGCAGTCCGGTGATGTGGACCGGCAGAGTCGCGGCGGCCGTCGCGACAATCCCGGTTCCCATCACCGAGGCGAACCAGTTGGGTCCCAGATTCGCTAGGACGCTCGGTACCGCCGGATCGTCGTCGACTTGCGTGGTCACCACGACTTCCAGACGCTACCGCAGCGGTGTGTCAGTTGGGCTTGATCACGTCAGCTGGTCAGGAACTCCGTGCGCAGCCCGAGAACGCTCCTGCCGGAGTCACACATTCCTAAGAGCGGAGCCCAAACACACAGGATGACGAAAAACACCCAGATCCGTTCCGTTGCTAAGCCGACCCCGTAGTCGGCGACCGCTGCGCCCGGTTACCGCACGGTCGGCGACAACAGCTCGTAGGTGACGCCGAGTACCCGATACGTCGGCTCGGCCCTTCTGTCGCACGTGATGAGCGTTAGTTTGTGCTCGCGGGCAACCGCCCCGACCAGACCATCGTAGAGCGCGCCACCGGCCAAGCCCGCTTCAATAAACTCCTGCCGCAGATCCGCGGTATCGGCTGCCGCCAGGAACCGGGAATCCGGGAAGTTCGTCGTCTCGAGCCGCAAGGCCGCGGCGGGGCTGAGGCGCTGTGGCGGCGGCAGTCGCGTGAGAACCGACAGCAGCTCCACCGCGGCGTGCCCAGCCATCCCACGGCGGCAGTCGAGAAGTCTGGCTCGCGCCGCACGGTGATATGGGTTCTCCCGCTGGGCGAGCGCGAGTGCCGCGCTGGTGTCGACAAGCACGTGTTCAGCGTTGGTCGCCAAAGCGCAACTCCCTTACCGCGTCGGCGTCAAGCTCCGGTCCCCCGCTGGGAAGCAGGAGCAGCCCCTCCTCTTCGACGAGGTCGTCGGCCGCCACGCTCTCGATCCGGATGGCGGCTCCGTCGACCGATATCTCCACCTCGCCGGCGGCGATACCCGACTGGTCGCGCAAGGACTTCGGGATTACCAAGCGACCAGCCTTATCAATGGTAGTACGCATACCATTACACTACCATTGGAGTGGTTAAAATCCCGTGCCAAGAAACCTCCAAGCGGCCCGCGCGATGGTGTTCGCGAACATGACGCCCGCAACGTCGTTGCTGATTCGGGAATGAGGAGCCGTGGCCACACCAGGTATCGGTCAACTGTTGATCGAACGCTATGCCAAGACGCGCCGCGAACGACTCTTTCACGCCGACGAAGGACAAAGCGTCATGCTTCAGGACTCGGCACACGGCCACTTCCCGGTGTACATGAGCGGACGCGGTTCCTCCCCTGACGCCGTCACCCTCCGTGCGCGCTGTGTGGTTCGCTGCGCGCAGGCCGAGCGCATCCGGCTTCATGAGTGCGTGAACCGGTTCAATGCTCGCAACGCGCTGTTGACCGCGAGTGTTCACGAATCCCATGCCCTCGAAGTCGTCGGCAGCGGACGGTTCTGGGTGAGGGACGAACGCGATTTCACACCCTTCGTGCGGTTCGTCGACACGTCACTGGCGTTGGCCACGAGGCTGGTTGAAAGTGTCTACGCAGAAACGCATCTGCACTTTTGCGCCGAGCTCGAGCGGTCGCTGCGGATCACCGCCTGAGTACCTATACGAAAACGAAATTCGTAATTTGCTGGACATGGCTGGCACCATGGTGGGGTGACCACCCACCAGCTGCCGTGGCATGCCGCCAGCCACCATCCGCGGCAGCGCACGTTCGCGCAGTCCACCAAGCTGCAGGATGTCCTCTACGAGATCCGTGGACCGGTGCACGATCACGCCGCGCGGTTGGAGGCCGAAGGTCACCGCATCCTGAAGTTGAATATCGGCAACCCGGCGCCGTTCGGCTTCGAGGCACCCGACGTCATCATGCGCGACATCATCCAGGCGCTGCCCTATGCGCAGGGATATTCCGACTCCAAGGGCATCCTGCCGGCCCGGCGCGCGGTGGTGACGCGCTACGAGTTGGTCGATGGCTTCCCGCGATTCGATGTTGACGACGTATACATCGGTAACGGCGTCTCCGAGCTCATCACGATGACGCTGCAGGCGCTGTTGGACAACGGCGACCAGGTGTTGATTCCCGCGCCCGACTACCCGCTGTGGACGGCGTCCACGTCGCTGGCCGGCGGCACGCCCGTGCACTACCTGTGCGACGAGACCCAGGGCTGGCAACCTGACGTCGCCGACATCGAAGCGAAGATCACCGAACGCACCAAGGCGCTGGTCGTGATCAACCCCAACAACCCGACCGGGGCGGTGTACAGCCGCGAAGTGCTCGAGCAGATGGCCGACCTGGCCCGCAAGCACCAGCTGCTGCTGCTCGCCGACGAGATCTACGACAAGATCCTCTACGACGACGCCGAGCACGTCAGCGCGGCAGCGGTGGCCCCAGACCTGTTGTGCCTGACCTTCAATGGACTCTCCAAGGCCTACCGGGTGGCGGGATACCGGGCCGGCTGGCTGGCGATCACCGGCCCGCGCGAGCACGCGAGCAGCTTCCTGGAGGGCATCAGCTTGTTGGCCAACATGCGGTTGTGCCCGAATGTGCCTGCGCAGCACGGCATTCAGGTCGCACTCGGTGGCCACCAGAGCATCGAGGATCTGGTGCTGCCCGGTGGCCGGCTGTTGGAGCAACGCGACATCGCGTGCTCGAAGCTCAACGAGATCCCCGGCGTGTCCTGTGTGAAGCCGCAGGGCGCGCTCTACACGTTCCCGCGCCTGGACCCCGAGGTGTACGACATCGTCGACGACGAACAACTCGTCCTTGACCTGCTCTTGCAGGAGAAGATCCTGGTCACCCAGGGAACTGGTTTCAACTGGCCCGCTCCCGACCACCTGCGAATCGTCACCCTGCCGTGGGCGCGTGATCTCGCCGCGGCCATCGAGCGCCTCGGCAACTTCCTGTCCAGCTACCGCCAATGACACTCGCCTACGCTGTGCGCCGTGACGCACACCCATCTCCACTCTGACCAACCCGCACCGATTTCAGCGCAGGCCGCGCGGGTCGTCGTGGGCCTGCTCGCGGCCCTCGGCGTCGCGGTGATCATCGGCGCCGTGCTGCTGTGGCCGAGTGGGCGCGAGGTCGAGATTCCGCTGCCGTTTCAGAACGCGACGGGCGGCGCGGTCACCACCGAAGCCGGCCACGTGCTCAGCAGCGCCCTGGGCTTCTGCGGTAGCCCATCGGCGGGGAAGGTCCTGACGGCAAGCCCAACCCCCGCCCCGCCGGGCGGCGCGCAATGCAAGCAGGTCGTCGTCGCGATCGACTACGGACCGAACCGCGGAGCCAGCACGCTGTTCGAGTTCAGCCCGACACCGGGCCAACCGCAGTTGAAGCCGGGCGATGCGATCCGCATCGTCCGCCAGCTCGACCAGCAGGGAACGACCAGTTACAGCTTCTACGACTACGAGCGCAGCTGGCCGCTGATCGGGCTCGCCGCGTTGTTCGCGGTGGTGATCGTCGCGGTCGCCCGCTGGCGCGGGCTGCTGGCGCTGGTGGGCATCGTCGTCGCCTTCCTGGTGTTGGTGGTGTTCCTGCTGCCGGCGCTGCGCGACGGGGCACCCGCGGTGCCGGTCGCGCTGGTCGGTTCGGCGGCGATTCTCTACGTGGTGATCTACCTCGCGCACGGGGTCAGCATGCGCACCAGCGCGGCGCTGCTGGGCACCCTGACATCGCTGCTTCTCGCGGCCGTGCTGTCGTGGGCGACGATCGGCCTCGCGCATCTGACCGGCCTGTCCGAAGAGCAGAACAACTGGGTGGCCGCCTCCATGGGCCACGTGTCGATCACCGGGCTGCTTCTGGCCGGCTTCATCATCGGCAGTCTCGGTGTGCTCAACGACGTCACCGTCACCCAGGCGTCGACGGTGTTCGAGCTCACCGGGCTGGGCAACGAGACATCAAGGCGGACAATATTTCTCAGCGCGATGCGGGTCGGCCGCGACCACATCGCGAGCACCGTGTACACGTTGGTGCTCGCGTACGCGGGCAGCGCACTGCCGCTGCTTCTGCTGTTCTCGGTCGCCAACCGGTCGCTGGGTGACGTGCTGACCAGCGAGAGCGTGGCCACCGAGATCGCCCGCTCGGCCGTCGGCGGCATCGCGCTCGCGTTGTCGGTGCCGTTGACCACCGCGATCGCGACGGTGCTGGCCACGCCGGGCGGCGCGACTA